>NZ_AP013293.1:0-97500 GCF_000829155.1 Candidatus Karelsulcia muelleri PSPU | reverse complement strand
TTTTTAAGCATTAAAAGAATTTTCTTGAAAAGGGATTTTCCTCTAAAAACAGAGATGTTCCAGCCGCACCTTCCGGTACGGCTACCTTGTTACGACTTAGCCCTAGTTATTAGCCTTACCTTAGGCAGCTCCTTTTATGGTCACCGACTTTAGGTACTTCCAACTTCCATGGCTTGACGGGCGGTGTGTACAAGGCCCGGGAACGTATTCACCGCGCCATGGCTGATGCGCGATTACTAGCGATTCCAGCTTCATAGAGTCGAGTTTCAGACTCCAATCCGAACTGAGATCGGCTTTAGAGATTTGCTTCTGGTCACCCAGTCGCTGCCTTTTGTACCGACCATTGTAGCACGTGTGTGGCCCAAGACGTAAGGGCCGTGATGATTTGACGTCGTCCCCACCTTCCTCTCGGCTTACGCCGGCAGTCTTATTAGAGTCCCCGACATTACTCGATGGCAACTAATCATAAGGGTTGCGCTCGTTGAAGGACTTAACCTAACACCTCACGGCACGAGCTGACGACAACCATGCAGCACCTTGTACTCCGTCGTTTGACTAAATTGTTTCCAATTTATTCGTAGTACATTTAAGTCTTGGTAAGGTTCCTCGCGTATCATCGAATTAAACCACGTGCTCCACCGATTGTGCGGGCCCCCGTCAATTCCTTTGAGTTTCAACCTTGCGGTCGTACTTCTCAGGTGGATCACTTATCACTTTCGCTTGACCACTGAATTATAAAAATCCAATAGTTAGTGATCATCGTTTACGGCATGGACTACCAGGGTATCTAATCCTGTTTGCTCCCCACGCTTTCGTGCCTCAGCGTCAGTCTAGGCTTAGTAACTTGCTTTCGCGATCGGTGTTCTGTGTGATATCTATGCATTTCACCGCTACACCACACATTCCAGCTACTCCAACCTAACTCAAGTCTCTCAGTATCAATAGCCATTTTAAAGTTAAGCTTTAAGATTTCACTACTGACTTAAAAAACCGCCTACGCACCCTTTAAACCCAATAAATCCGGATAACGCTTGTATCCTCCGTATTACCGCGGCTGCTGGCACGGAGTTTGCCGATACTTATTCGTATATTACATTCAATTTTTTCTAAAAATAGAATTTTTTATTCATATACAAAAGCAGTTTACAACCCATAAGGCGTTCATCCTGCACGCGGAGTGGCTGGTTCAGAGTTGCCTCCATTGACCAATATTCCTCACTGCTGCCTCCCGTAGGAGTTTGGTCCGTGTCTCAGTACCAATGTGGGGGTACGCCCTCTCAGGCCCCCTACCGATCATTGTCTTGGTAAGCCATTACCTTACCAACTAACTAATCGGACATACGCCTATTTTATGCCATATAAAATTTTAACAATATTTCTTTATAAAATATTGTTTTATAAGGTATTAATCCAAGTTTCCTCAGGCTATCCCTCAGCATAAGGTAAGTTACGTATGTATTACTCACCCGTTTGCCGGTCGCCAACAAAAAATATAAATTTACTTATATTTTTTTTGCTGCCCCTCGACTTGCATGTGTTAGGCCCTCCGCTAGCGTTTATCCTGAGCAAGGATCAAACTCTTCATTGTAAATTTTAGTTTCTTCAAAAATTATTGATCCCTTTTCAAGAAAAGACTTTTAAACTTAAATTATCGTTAATAAAAAGAACGTATTTATTCTTAATAAGAATAACTAATTAAAACAAATATAATAAAAAAAAACAAAAAAAAAAACATTTTTTTTATTTTTTTTTACAATTATTTATTAATTATAAAATTAATTTTATGGCAGAAATAACTTTAAAAAAATTAAAAATTCCAATAAAAAAAGAAATTAAAATTTTTGAAAAAAAATTTCCTTCTTATTTAAGAAGTAAAATTCCTATTTTTCAAGAAATAAATAATTATTTAATTAAAATTAAAGGAAAATATATTAGACCTATATTTATATTTTTAATTACTAAAATGTTAGGAAATATTTGTAAAAAAACTTATGATTTAGCTTATTTAGTAGAATTAATGCATACTGCTTCATTAATTCATGATGATGTAATTGATTTTAGTAATACTCGTCGAGGAGTTTTATCTATTAATGCAATTTGGCAAAATAAAACAGCTGTAATATTTGGTGATTATATTTTTTCAAAAAGTTTAAATATTGCAATTAAAAATAATTATAAAGATTATTTAAATATCATTTCTAAAACAATAGAAAAAATGAGTGAAGGGGAAATATTTCAAATAGAATTTTTTAATAAAATGAATATTAATAAATCTATTTATGAAAAAATAATTTTTAAAAAAACAGCTATTATGATAGGTGCATGTTGTGAAGGAGGTGCAAGATCTATTAATAAAAAAAAAAAAATTATTTTAGAAATGAAAAAATTTGGAGAATTAGCAGGAATGGCTTTTCAAATAAAAGATGATTTACTTGATTATGAAAATGTTAAAAATTTGAATATTAATTATTATTTAATTTTAAAAGAAATTAAAATGACTTTACCTTTTATATATACTTTAAAAAAAAGTTCAAAAAAAAATAAACAATGGTTATTTAATCTTTTTAAAAAAAAAAAAATAAATTTTATTTTTTATAATAAAATTTTAATTTTTATTAAAAAATTTGGAGGAAAAGAATATTCTATATTTCAAATTAAATTATTAACAAATAAAACTTTACTTATTTTAAATAAATATTATAAAAATAAAGCTAATGAATCATTAAAAAATGTTATTTTTTTTAATAAAAAAAGAAAATTTTAGATGAATTCTTTAATAGAAAAAGAAAAAAAAATAATAGAAGAATTTTCATTTTTAGAAACTTTAGAAGAAAAATATATTTATTTAATAGAAATAGGAAAAAAGCTTCCTTTGATTAATAATCAATATCTTATTGATAAATATATCATAGATAATTGTCAATCTAAAATATGGATGATATTAAATATAAAAAAAAAAAAATTAATTATAAAAGCTTATACTGAAGCTCTCCTTCCAAAAGGAATATTATTTTTAATAATACGTATATATTCTAATTCTTATATTAATGATATTATCAATTACAATAATAATTTTTTAAAAAAAATCGGATTAAAAAATTTTTTATCTCCATTAAGATCTAATGGTATATTAAATATTATTAATAAAATTAAATTATTTATTTTAAATAATTATTAAAATCTTTTATTGTATTTAAAAAAAATAGACTTCCTACAAAAAGAAAGGAACTTATTTCTTCATATCCTGAAAAAATGCCAACACTTTCAGACATAATAAAATTATACAAATTTAAATAATGACCTATTATTAGATTAATACATATTAAAATTAATTTTTTTTTATTCATTTTATTCTTTTTTTTTATTAATGATAAAAATGGTATTATAAAATTTATAATAATTATTATTTTTTCTAAATATTTATATTTATTGGCTTGATTTGTAAAATAAAAACCTTCTTCTGGTATATTACTATACCAAATTAATAAAAATTGTGAAAAACATAAATAACTCCATAAAAGACTAGTAGTAAAAATATATTTAGATAAATCATATAAATGTTTTCTTTTAAAAAAAGAAAAAATTTTTTTTCTAAATAAAAAAAAAGAAAATAAAGTTATTATACTAATTCCTATTACTAAATTAGATCCTAATAAAGACCAATTAAATATTGTACTAATAAAATTAGGATTTAAAAACATAATCCAATCCCATCCTATATATATAGTATATATAGAATTAAAAATAATAAATAAAACTGAATAATAATAGATTTTATTATTTTTTTTTTTTTTATATTTATTTAATATTTTTTTTAAAAAAAAATTAAGGATATATATATATATGTAAGATCTTAAAAAATAAAAAAATATATAATTTATATAAGGTTTATTTAAAAATAAATTATGTTTATTAGAATATTTAATATGAAATATGTAATCATTCATTTTATCAAACATATTAATTATTCCAATATTATTTAATATTAATATTAACAATATTAATATACTTCCAAATGGAAGAAATTTAATTATTCCTTCCATTATATTTATTAATATAATAGACCATTTTGATTTAGAAATATATTGAATAGTTAAAAATACAAATACACCTAATGACATATTAAAAAAATAAATAGTAGAAGTATATAAAGCGGCCCAAGGTCTATTATAGATTTGTTTAATATAATAATTTTTATTATTATTATATATATAATTTTTATTATCTTTTAATTTATAACAATCAATTAATTGTATTATATTATAATCATTAATATATAATTGATTATATAAATCATATATAAAAAAAGTTAATCCAACAAATAATAATATTTTAATTTTTATTAAAAAAAAATTCATCTTTATTTTTCTAAATAAAAAATTCATATTAATTTTTTATTTTTAAACTCATAACATATTCTGCTATTTTCCATCTATCTAATAAAGATAAATGAGATGAATAAGACCCCATATTATTTTTTCCATACATCATAACATGATATATACTTCCAATAGAAATCAAAATATCTTTATAAGAAGGAACACCTAATATCTTTTCATTTTTAACTAAAAATCCATTTCCCTCTCCTTTTTCTCCATGACATATTGCACAATTTATATCAAACAAATATTTGCCTCTTTTAAGTTGAGATTCTTTTTTTCCTTTTAAAGGTGAAATTTTTATATTCTTAGAAAGATTATATCCTTTTTTATTATTAGGTAATGTATATGGAATTATTTTTTCTTCATTGTGAATAATAGTTCCTAAAACTGGAGTTAAAGGATTATTTCCATAAGGAAATATTTTTATTTTATTATTTTTTTTTTCCTCAAAAAAATCAATATTTTTAGAATATGGTTCATATGCCTTTGAATAATACATATCTGGCATATAAACACTTTTAGGAAATAAATTATTATTACATGATATAATTATTAACATATATATTATAATATAAATATATTTTTTATACATAAAAAAAATTTTTTTTTTTTATATTAATTTCTATTACTCCATTTTTTTTTAGTAAATTAATACATTTTTTTAAATTATTATTCATTAATTTAATTTCAATTAAAAATTTATCATCTGTCGTTCTATAATCAGGATTTTTAGGAAAAGATCCTGGATATAAATTACATCTTGTAAAATATGTTAAACACATAAAATGTGCACTACAAAATATTGTAATTTCAAATATTACAGGTATAAATGAAGGTAAATTCATATTCCAATGAAAGGATGGTTTACCTCCAATATTTTGAGGCCAATCAAATATCATTGAATACCAAGTTAAAAGACTTGATATAATAAAACCAAATAATCCATATTTAAAAGCTAAACTAGATAAATTTTCTTTTGAATAATTTAGAATTTTATTTATTCCATGAATTGGAAAAGGAGAATATATTTCATTAATTTTTATTCCAGAATTTATTAATTTTTTTATACTTGATATCATTATTTGATCATCATCATATAATGCATATATAATTTTTTCTTTCATTATTTTATAATCATAAGATCATGAATGCATATATTTTTTTTTTCTTTCATTATTTATTTTCTTTTTTTAATATTGTTTTTAATTCTGATTGTGAAATCACAGGAAAAGTACGTGCATATAAAAGATATAATAATAAAAAAAAGCCATTAGTTCCTATAAAAATTCCTATATCTACAAAAGATGGTAAAAAACCAGTCCAAGATGAAGGAAGATAATCATGACTCAGATTTAATACAATTATATCAAAACGTTCAAACCACATTCCTATATTTATAAATATAGATATTATATAAGATAAAAAAAAATTAGTTCTTATATATTTAAACCATAAAAATTGGGGAATAATCATATTACATATAATAAGAGCCCAAAAAGCCCACCAAAATGGTCCTATTGCAGCATTTGAAGAAAAATATATAAAATCTTCAAATTTATTATTTGAATACCAAGCTAATATATATTCGGTTATATATGCTAGAGAAACAATTCCTCCAGTAACTAATATAATTAAATTTATACATTCTATATGTTTTTTTGTTATATAATCTTCTAATTTTAAAATTTTTCTAATTAGACCTAATAATAGTTGAACCATTGCAAAACCTGAAAAAATTGCACCAGCAACAAAATATGGTGGAAATATTGTACTATGCCAACCTTTAATAATAGAAGTAGCAAAATCAAAAGAAACTATTGTATGTACAGAAAAAACTAAAGGAGTACAAATACCTGCTAATATTAAAGATACTTTTTCAAAGTATTGCCATTGTTTTAAATTTCCACTCCATCCAAAACTTAAAATATTATATATTTTTTTTTTAAATTTATCTTTTGTCTTATCACGGATCATTGCAAAATCTGGTATTAATCCTATAAACCAAAATACGGTAGAAACAGAAAAATATGTACTAATAGCAAATACATCCCATAATAATGGCGAATTAAAATTTGGCCATAATGTACCAAATTGATTAGGAATAGGTAAGACCCAATAGGCGTTCCAGGGACGCCCCATATGAATTATTGGAAATATAGCAGCTTGTATTATGGCAAATATAGTCATAGCTTCGGCTGATCTATTTATAGATAAACGCCATTTTTGTCTAAATAAAAATAAAACAGCAGATATTAAAGTTCCAGCATGACCAATTCCAACCCACCAAACAAAATTAGTTATATCCCAGGCCCAATTTATAGTTTTATTTAAACCCCAAACACCTATACCTGTACCAATAGTATAAGCTATACAAATTAAACCCCATATAAAAGCTATTAAAGAACATATAAATGTTATCCACCATAATTTATTAGCTTTTGTTTCTATAGGTTTTATAGTATTATTACTAATATCAGAATAGGTTTTTTTACCTAAAATAATAGATTCTCTTTTTAAAAAATTAGATGTTTCTACCATAAAAGGTTATACCTTATTTTTTTTTAAATTTCTAATTTTTACTTGATAAAAAACATTAGGTTTAACTCCTAAAAAATCTAATAATTTATAACTTCTATTTTCTAATTGTTTTTTAAAAATTTTTGAATTTTTATTGTTTATATCTCCAAAACTAATCGCATTAGTAGGACATACTTTAGAACATGCAGTTTGAAATTCATTATTTTGAATTTTTCTTTCTTCTTTTTTTGCCTTTAAAATTACTGATTGTGTCATTTGTATACACATTGAACATTTTTCCATAACACCTCTACTTCTTATAACTACATTAGGGTTTAAAACCATTCTACTTAAATTAGAAGTTAAATTAAAAGGAAATTTATTATTATTATAATAATTAAACCAATTAAAACGACGTACTTTATATGGACAATTATTGGCACAATAACGTGTTCCAATACAACGATTATAAGCCATCATATTTTGTCCTTGTTTTCCATGTGAAGTAGCTCCTACAGGACAGACAGTTTCACAAGGAGCATTATTACAATGTTGACACATTATTGGTTGAAAAATTATTTTAGGATTTTTATTTTCTGGTCTTAAAAGAGATTTATATAAAACAGGTTCATATAAAGGATTTGTTTTATATTTTTTTTTTAAATAATTAGTATTAGTCGAATAATATCTATCTATACGTAACCAATGCATATCACGAAAATTACGTATTTCTTCTTTTCCTACAACAGGAATATTATTTTCTGAATTACAAGCAATAACACAAGATGTACATCCTGTACATTTATTTAAATCAATTGAAATATTAAAATGATGACCATTTTTTTCTTTAAAATTTTTCCACATAGTAATTTTATTACTATTTATATTTTTATTTTCAATAATATCTTCTTTATTCCAAAAATTTTTATTCACATTTAAATATGTGTTAAGATTTGTTTCTTTAGCAATAAGATTTCTACCTACTGTAGTATTTTGTAATTGAAAACAGGAAAATTTATATATTTTTTCACTTTTTTTTAAAAAAATATTTTCTTGAATAAGATTAAAATTTTTATATAATGCATAAGCATTAACTCCTCTACTTTGTTTAGCTACTTTTCCTTTTTTTCTTCCATATCCAAAAGATAAACTTAAAGATCCTACAGATTGACCTGGTTGAATATAAACAGGAATATTTTTTATAATTATATCATTAAAAAATAAATTTACACAATTTCCATTCATTGCTCCATTTCCTATATTCCAATTTTTTATACCTAAATTTTTTGCATCTATAAAAGACATAGTTAAATAATTTTCCCATGTTGTCCTAGTTATAGGGTCTGGTAATTCTTGTAACCAAGGATTATCATATTGTCTTCCATCTCCCATACTTATTTTAGTATATAATCTAAGTTCAAATTTATTATTTTTTGTTGCTTTAAAAGCAAATTTAAATTTTTGGAATTTTTTGTTTTGTTTTTTTTTCTCTCTAATTTTTAAACTTCCATAAAATAAGGCTTTTTTAAAAGAATTTACATTTAATTTATTAATTATTTTGTTTTTGAAAAAAAATTTTAAATAATCATAATAATTAATATTTTTTTTTGATTTTTTTTTAATTAAATTTAAAAAAAGATTTTTAATTTTAATATGTTTTGGATTTTTTTTTATCCATTCTAATAAAGAATTTTCAAATTGTCGATTATTAAAAATTTTTTTAATAATAGGTTGTCTTAATGAATACATTTCTGTTAAGGGTTTATAATCACCCCAAGATTCAAGCCAATGAGGAACAGGAGCCCAGATTTTAATAAAATCTGATGTTTCATCTTCTTTCATTGCAAATGAAATAGTTAAAGGAATTTTTTTTATATATGATTTAATTTTTTTATCAAAAAAATGATATACAGGATTAGTATTAAATACTAATAATGCTCCAATTTTTTCTTTACTTAAATCATTAATTAAATTTAAAACAATTTTATCATTACTTTCTTTTAAAAAAATAAATTTTTCATTTTTTAATGCATTACTTTTAATTTTTTTATTTATTAATAATGATATTTCATACATTTCTTTATTACCATCAGCAATAATAAGAACTTTTTTTCCTTTTTTAAAAATTCTTTTAGCTAATGAAATTGCTAATTTATTATTAGAATTATTCTTCATAGCTTTATATAATTCAATTAGTAAATTATAAATTTTAGATGGATTTATTGTAATTCTTAAATCTGCATTTGCTCCTGATAAACTCATATGACTTTCTAAATGAATATGATTTATCATAGATAAATTGGGTTTTTTCCTTTTACTATAAATTTTATGAAAATTTTGAGGACTCCAATCTCCTAAAAAATCTGCATCAAAAGATATTAATAATTCAATATTAGAAATATCATAATATGGAATAGCTCTTTTTCCTAAGACTTTGTTTACTGCATTTAAAGTTGATGAATATGATATAGCATCATATATAATATGATGAGTATTTTTATAAACTTTTGTGAAATCAGAAATTAATTGTTTAGTAGATGGGCTAGGTAAAGAAGAGGTTAAAATAACAATTTTTTTATTTGAATTAGATATAGTATTTAATTTTTTTATTATAATATTATCTAATTTGGCCCAAGAAACTTTTTTTTTATTTATTGAAGGATATTTTAATCTTTCATTATCATAAAGTGATAAAATAGAACTTTGAATTCTAGATGAGACAGTATTAAAATATTTTGAGTCTTTATTAGACTCTATTTTTATAGGTCTTCCTTCTATTGTTTTTACAATTACATTTCCAAAATCAAATCCATCAAACATAGTAGAAGCATAATAATTATTAATACCAGGAGTTATATATTCTGGTTTTATAATATATGGAATAGATTCTATTACAGGACCTTTACAAGCCGCTAAAGTAACATATAATGTTGTAAAACCTAAAATTTTTAGAAAATCTCTACGTGTTGTTTTCATAAATTTATATTATTATATTATTATATTATATTATATAATATAATATATTATTCTTTTAATAATGACATTTTCCACATTCTATTCCACCTAAAGAACTTATTTTTTTATTTAAATAATTTTGATTATAATAATTTAAATAATAATTATTATTATAATTTATATTTGTATTAACATGACATTTTATACACCATTCCATAGTAAAATCATTAAACATTAAAACTTTATCCATATTTTGAACATATCCATGACAAGCTTCACATATTAAATCTACATTTTTTGATTTTTTAATTTCTTTTCCAGCCACAATAATGTGTTGAGAATGATTAAAATTAACAAATTTCGGGAGATTATGGATTCTTATCCATTTTATATTAGATTTATTTTCATAAAAATTTATTTTTTCTTCATTCCATCCTAAATATTTATATATCTTTTTTATTTCATTATCAATAAATTGTTTTTTTTTTAACAGATAATCTCCATTATAACTATTAATTGATATATGACAATTCATACATACATTTAATGATGGAATACCAGATATTTTACTATATAAAGAACTATAATGACAATATTGACAATGTATTTTATTAATACCAGAATGAATTTTATGTGAAAAAAATATAGGTTGATTAGGTTTATATCCTTTATTTACATCTATTTTCATTAAAAAAAACCATATAATCCATATAACAAAAAAAGAAAAAAAAATTTGAATAAAAATTATTATTTCTTTTAATTTTAATATTTTTTTTATGAAAAATAATATAATTTTTTTCTTATAAAAAGAATCTTCAATAAAAGTATATTTTTTTTTAGAAATGAATTCTTCAATAGAAGGATATTTTATTATTTTTAATAAATAAATTAATTTATATATAAAATTAATTAAAATTAAACTTATAAGAAATATTCCCAAAAAAATTATTTTAATAAAAGGATCGTTAAAATGATTAAAAAAACTATAGTTTTTTTTTTTAAAATTATTTTTATTTATAATATTTTTATTATAATTTTTTATAAAATATAATATATCATCTATATTTTTTGTAGATAATTTAGGAAATAATGTCATATCAGATTTATTATATTTTTTATATATTTCAACAGCTTCTTTATCTCCAGAATTTATTAATTCTTTATTATTTTTTATCCATTTATGAAGCCATTCTTTGTTTCTTTTTTCATTTATTCCATATAATGGAGGACCAATTAATTTTTTTTTTAAATCTAAAGCATGACAGGCTGTACAATTTATTTTAAATAAGTTTTTTCCGTTTTCTAAATCTTTATTAGATTGAGTATTACCATTTTTGAAAAAAATAAGACAAGAAAACATTATAGTTATATAAAAAAAATTTTTTTTTTTTTTCATATATTTTTAATGATCAAATTAGTTTTTTTTTAATATAAAATTATTTTTTTTTAAATAAAAAAAGAATTTTTTTTTTAAATAAAAAAAGTGTATATTTATTTATATTTTAATATAAATCATATTGCTACTTTTCGTAAGCCGATGTAGCTTAGTTGGTTATAGCACGTGATTTGTAATCTCGAGGTCGTGGGTTCGAATCCCTCCATCGGCTCTATTAAATGGGGAGATACTCAAGTGGTTAACGAGAACAGACTGTAAATCTGCTGGATTATTCCTTCGTGGGTTCGAATCCTACTCTCCCCACATTAATTATTGCGGGAATAGCTCAGTTGGTAGAGCATCAGCCTTCCAAGTTGAATGTCGCGGGTTCAAATCCCGTTTCCCGCTCTAAATGGTTACATTCGCCAATGTAGCTCAGTTGGTAGAGTTCTTTCTTGGTAAGAAAGAGGTCACGGGTTCAAATCCCGTCATTGGCTTTTATAAAAATTTATATATAATGGCAAAAGAAATATTTAGACGTGATAAACCTCATTTAAATATAGGTACAATAGGTCATGTAGATCACGGAAAAACAACTTTAACTGCTTCAATAACAACAGTTTTTTCAAAAAAAGGACTTGCTGTTGCAAAAGATTTTAGTTCAATTGATAATGCTCCTGAAGAAAAAGAAAGAGGAATTACAATAAATACTTCACATGTCGAATATCAAACTGAAAAACGTCATTATGCTCATGTTGATTGTCCTGGACATGCTGATTATGTTAAAAATATGGTTACAGGTGCAGCTCAAATGGATGGAGCAATTTTAGTAGTAGCTGCAACAGATGGACCAATGCCTCAAACAAGAGAACATATTTTATTAGCTCGTCAAGTAGGAGTGCCTAATTTAGTTGTTTTTATGAATAAAGTAGATCAGGTAGATGATCCCGAAATATTAGAATTAGTTGAAATTGAAATAAGAGAATTATTGTCTAAATATGAATATGATGGAGAAAATATTCCAATTATACAAGGTTCAGCTTTAGGAGCTTTAAATGGAGAAGAAAAATGGGTTAAAAAAGTAGAAGAACTTATGAAAGCTGTAGATGATTATATTAAAGAACCTATAAGAGATATAGAAAAACCATTTTTAATGCCAATTGAAGATGTTTTTACTATAACAGGACGTGGAACTGTAGCTACAGGACGTATAGAAACAGGAATTATAAATACAGGAGATTCTATAGAAATAATAGGTATGGGAGTAGAAAAACTAAATTCTATAGTTACAGGAGTAGAAATGTTTAGAAAAATTTTAGATAAAGGACAAGCTGGAGATAATGTAGGATTATTATTAAGAGGAATAGAAAAAAAAGATATACGTAGGGGAATGGTTATATCAAAACATGGTTATATAACTCCTCATAAAAAATTTAATGCTCAAATATATATATTAAAAAAAGAAGAAGGAGGACGTCATACTCCTTTTCATAATAAATATAAACCTCAATTTTATTTAAGAACTACAGATGTTACAGGAACTATATTTTTATTAAATAATGTAGAAATGGTAATGCCTGGAGATAATATTTCTGTAGAAGTAGAGCTTTTACAACCTGTTGCATTAAGTGAAGGTTTACGATTTGCAATACGTGAAGGAGGTCGTACAGTTGGAGCAGGACAAGTTATTAAAATACTTTAATAATTATAACGGGTGTAGCTCAGTAGGCTAGAGCATTGGTCTCCAAAACCAAAGGTCGTGAGTTCGATTCTTACCACCCGTGCTATTAAAGAAAATTATTTCTTATGAATAGAATAAATAAAATACTAAAAATTTATAATAATTATATAAATCACTCAAAAGTGAAAGAAATTTTCACTGAAATTATATATATTATTTTAATAAGTATAATTTTATCTGTTCTAATTTTGATTTTCGATATTATTTCTAATTTCTTTAAATAATATGAATTATATAAAAAAAAAATGGTATGTAATTCAAACAATTCCTGGAAAAGAAAAAAAAATTAAATCAAATATAAAAATTAATATTAAAAACTCTTATTTTAAAAAATTTATAGGAAAGTTAATTATTCCTATAAAAGGAAAAATAAATTATATTCCTGGATATATTTTTATTGAAGTTAATTTAAATTACAAATTAATGTTTATCATAAAACATACACCTGGTGTAATAAATTTTTTATTTAAAAAAAATAATTGTATTCCAATTAAAATAAAAAAAAAAAAAATAAAGAGATTATTATATAATATAAAAAAATCAACCTACATAATAGGAGAAACTGTTAAAATTATAGATGGTCCTTTGAAAAATTTTAATGGAATTATAAAAAAAATAAAAAAAAAAAAAATAGAATTATCAATTTTAATTTTTAATAGAAAAACTACATTAAAATTAAATTTAATACAAATAAAAAAAATTAATTAAACATAATTTTATGTATAAAAAAATTATAAAAATAATAAAATTACAAATAAAAGGTGGATTAGCAAATCCAGCTCCTCCTATAGGTCCGGCATTAGGAGCCGCTGGTGTAAATATAATGGATTTTTGTAAAAAATATAATTTTAGCACACAAAATGATAAAGGAAAATTGTTACCAGTTATTATAAGTATTTATGATGATAAAAGTTTTGATTTTATTATTAAAAAACCTCCAGTATCTAAACAATTATTAGAACTATGTAAAATTGATAAAGGTTCAAAAGAATCAAATAAAATTAAAGTAGGAAAAATTACTTGGTTTGAAATAAAAAATATTGCAAAAAATAAAATCATAGATATGAATTGTTTTAATATTAAATCGGCCATTTCTATGGTAGCTGGAACCGCTAGATCAATGGGAATTGAAATATTGGATTAAAAATGGTTAAAAAAAAATATAATAATATTGATTATAAGATCAAATATTCTTTAAATGAAGCATCAAAATTAGTTACACAAAAAAAATTTACAAAATTTGATTCTTCTGTTGATATTGCAATATGTTTAGGTGTTGATCCTAAAAAACCTAATCAATTGATACGTGGAACAGTTAATTTACCATATGGTACTGGAAAAATTGTTCGTGTATTAGCTTTAATTCCTACAGAAAGAGAAAAAGAAATAAAAAATTCTGGAGCTGATTTTATAGGATTAGATAATTATATAAATAAAATAAAAAATGGATGGTTAGAATTTGATGTTATAGTAACAATTCCATCAGTAATGTTAAAATTAGGTGCATTAGGAAAAATATTAGGTCCTAGAGGTTTAATGCCTAATCCTAAAACAGGAACAGTAACTAAAAATCCAAATAAATCTATAAATGAAATAAAGTCTGGAAAAATAGAATTTAAAGTAGATAGATATGGAATAATACATACTTCCATTGGAAAAGTTTCATTTGGTTTTGAAAAAATTAAAAAAAATGTTTCAGAATTAATTAATGTTTTAAAAAAATTAAAACCATCAACCTCTAAAGGTATTTTTTTTAAAAAAATATATTTATCTAGTACTATGGGGCCTAGTATTTCAGTAAATATACAAGATTTATAATATATGATAAAAAAAAAAAAAATAATAAAATTAATCTCAAATTATATTGAGAATAATAATTCTATTTATTTAGTTGATTTATCTGGGTTAACTTCTAATCAAATTTTTGATTTGAGAAAAAATTGTTATGATAAACAAATCAAATTAAAATTTGTAAAAAATACATTATTTAAAAAAGCCATAAAAAATTCAAAATTTGAAAAATTTTATCCAGTCTTAAAAGGTCCTACAGCTTTAATGACATCTAATATAAATAATTATCCAGCAATATTGATAAATAATTTTAAAAAAAAATTTTCTTTAAAAAAAGAATATTTAAAAGCAGCTTATATAGAAGATATGTTATATCTCGGAGAGATTTCATTAAATACTTTAATCAATATTAAATCAAAAAACGAATTAATATTAGACATTATTTTTATGCTTAAATCTGAATTATTTAATTTATTTTTATTATTAAATAGTAAAAATAAAATATATAATATTATATTTTATTTATTAAAAAAATAATAATAAAAAATGACAGATATAAAAAAATTAGCCAATAAATTAGTAAATTTAACAGTAAAAGAAGTAAATGAATTATCAAATCTATTGAAAATAGATTATGGATTAGTATCTAATAAAATTTATGATGAAGAACATATAACAAATAATAAAAATTTAGAAACTAAAGTAGAAAAAAAAACATTTAATGTTATTCTTAAATCATCTGGACCATCCAAATTAGCAGTAGTTAAATTAATAAAAGAAATTACTGGTAAGGGACTTAAAGAGTCTAAAGACTTAGTAGATTCTGTTCCAAAAACTATAAAAGAATCTCTAAATAAAGAAGAAGCAGAATTATTAAAAAAAAAATTTGAATATATAGGTGCTGAAATTGAATTCAATTAATTTTTTTTTTAAAAAAAATTATTATTTACTTTAATAAAAACAAAATTATATATATTTCATATAAAGTAAATAGAATTATGAATATAAAAAAAAAAATGAAAAAAATTAATTTTGCATCAGTAAAAACAAAATTGAAATATCCAGATTTTTTAGAAATTCAATTAAAATCTTTTAATAATTTTTTAAAAATTGATTCAAACTTAAAAAATAGAAAAAATGAAGGTTTATATAAAGCTTTTATAGAAAATTTCCCGATCTCAGATGCTAAAAATAAATTTATTTTAGAATTTATAGATTATATAATAGATCCTCCTAGATATTCATTAGAAGAATGTCTTAAAAGAGGTTTAACGTATAGTGTTTCTATAAAAGCAAGATTAAAATTATATTGTACAAAATCAGAAATTAAAAATTTTGAAACAATATATCAAGATGTCTATTTAGGAACATGTCCATATATGACTCCATCAGGATCTTTTATTTTTAATGGATCTGAAAGAGTTGTTGTTTCTCAATTACAGAGATCTCCTGGTGTTTTTTTTTATCAATCTTATCATTCCAATGGAAAAAAATTTTATTCTGCAAAAATTATTCCTTTTAAAGGATCTTGGATAGAATTTTCAACAGATATACATAATGTAATGTATGTTTTTATAGAAAAAAATAAAAAAATACCTGTTACTACTTTGCTTAGAGCAATAGGTTTTTCTAAAGAAAGGGATATATTAAATTTATTTGAAATAACAGAAACAATAAAGATAAATAAAAAAAATTCAAAAAAAATTTTAGGAAGAACTCTTGGGGAAAGAATATTCAAAATTTGGTATGAAGATTATATAGATGAAGATTCAGGAGAAATAATTTCATTAAAAAAATCTAAAATTATATTAAATAGAAATATTATTTTAAATGAAAATAATATACATAAAATTATTGATAATAATATCAAATATATTTCTTTATATAAATTAAAAAAAACAAGTCTAGATTTTTCTATTATACATAATACAATACAAATAGATCCTACAAATTCTAAAAAAGAGGCAATATATTATATATATAAAATATTAAAAAATTCTGATCCTATAGATGAAATAACAGCAATATTATTTATAAATAAATTCTTATTTTCTGAATATAAATATAGTTTAGGTGAAGTTGGAAGATATAGATTAAATAAAACTCTAAAATTAGATTTTCCTTTAACTTATAAAGTTTTAAGTAAAGAAGACTTCATTTCTATTATTAAAAATTTAATTATATTAAATAATTCAAAAAAAGAAGTTGATGATATAGATCATTTAGCTAATCGTAGGGTAAAAACAGTAGGAGAACAATTATATACACAATATGTAATAGGACTTGCAAGAATGTCAATAATTATAAAAGAAAAAATGAGTATAAAAGAAAATGAAGTTTTTTCTCCTATAAAATTAATAAATGCAAGATATTTAACATCTGTTATTAATTCTTTTTTTGGAACAAGTCAATTATCTCAATTTATGGATCAAACTAATCCATTAGCTGAAGTAACTCATAAAAGAAGATTATCTTCTTTAGGTCCTGGGGGGTTGTCAAGAGACAGAGCTGGATTTGAAGTACGTGATGTTAATTATTCTCATTATGGAAGATTATGTCCTATAGAAACCCCTGAAGGGCCTAATATTGGATTAATATCATCTTTATGTGTTTTGGCAAGAATTAATGATATGGGATTTATAGAAACTCCTTATTTCAAAGTAAATAAAGGCAAAGTAATATTAAAAAATAAACCAATTTATCTTAGTGCTGAACAAGAATATGGAAAAATAATTGCACAAGCTAATGCTATATTAAATTATAATACAGGAGTTTTAAAAAAAAAAATTATAGTTCGTGCAAATGCTGATTTTCCTATGGTTAATTATAAAAAAGTAAATTATATAGATCTTTCTACTAATCAAATAGCATCTATATCAGCATCTTTAATACCATTTCTTGAACATGATGATGCCAATAGAGCATTAATGGGATCAAATATGATGCGTCAAGCTGTTCCTTTATTAAAACCTCAAGTACCTATTGTAGGTACTGGATTAGAAAAAAAATTAGCACAAGATGCACGTATATTAATTCATGCAGAAAAAGATGGTATAATAGAATCAGTAGATTCTAATAAAATTAGAATAAAATATTTTTTTTCTGAAAAAAAAAAATTACTTTCTTTTGAAGAAGAAATAAAAAGTTTTAAATTAATTAAATTTAGAAAAACTAATCAAAATACTTGTATAAATATAAAACCTATAGTAAAAAAAGGTATGAATGTTACTAAAGGTCAAGTTTTATGTGAAGGATATGCTACTAAAAATGGAGAATTAGCATTAGGTCGAAATATTAAAGTAGCTTTTATGCCTTTTAAAGGATATAATTTTGAAGATGCTATAGTTATTTCGGAAAAAGTAGTTCGTGAAGATATTTTTACATCTATTCATATAGATGAATATTCAATAGAAGTACGTGATACTAAATTAGGAATGGAAGAATTATCAAATGATATCCCAAATCTTAGTGAAAGACAACTTCAAAAGTTAGATCAAAATGGAATTATTCAAATTGGACATTATGTTAAACCTGGAGATCTACTTATAGGTAAAACAACTCCTAAAAAAAAAAAAAATCCAACTTCAGAAGAAAAACTTTTAAAAGCTATTTTTGGTGAAAAAGCAATATCTATAAAAGATTCATCTTTAAAAGCTAATTCATCTTTATTTGGAGTTGTAATAGATACAAAAATCTATTCAAAAAAAATTAAAATGAAAAACAAAGAATTAGAAAAAGAAAACTTAAAATTAGAAAAAATGAAACTTAAAAAAATAGACGATAAATTTACAAAAAAATTTAAAAAATTAAAAAATTTATTAATTAATAAATTAAATACAGTATTAGAAGGTGAAATATCTGAAGAAGTATTTGATTCTTTTTTTCAAAAAAAAATCTCAAAAGGACAAATAATCAATTTAAATATTTTAAAAAATATAAAAAATTATAGAAATATTATTTCTAATAGATGGATAAAAAATCATTATAAAAATGATTTAGTATTAAAAATATTAAAAAATTTTTTTGTTCTAAAAAAGAAATTAAAAATTCAATTAATACTAAAAAAAAATAATATCTTAATAGGTGATGAATTACCAACAGGTATTATTAAACTTGCTAAAGTTTTTATTGCTAAAAAAAGAAAATTAAAAGTAGGTGATAAAATGTCTGGAAGACATGGAAATAAAGGAATTGTGGCACGTATTGTTAGAGAAGAAGATATGCCATATTTAGAAGATGGAACTCCGGTAGATTTAGTTTTAAATCCATTAGGTGTCCCTTCACGTATGAATATAGGACAAATTTATGAAACTATTTTAGGTTGGGCGGGAGAAAAATTGAAAATAAATTTTTCTACCCCAATATTTGATGGAGCTTCTTTAGAAGAAATATCAAAATATACTGATAAAGCTAATTTACCTCGTTTTGGAAGTACTTATTTATTTGATGGAGAAACAGGGGAAAAATTTGATCAACCTGTTACCGTAGGTGTAATTTATATGTTAAAATTAAATCATATGGTTGATGATAAAATGCATGCTAGATCAATAGGTCCATATTCATTAATAACTCAACAACCATTAGGAGGAAAATCTCAATTTGGAGGACAAAGATTTGGTGAAATGGAAGTTTGGGCTTTAGAATCTTTTGGAGCAGCAAATATTTTACGTGAAATACTTACTATAAAATCTGATGATATAATAGGACGAACAAGAACTTATGAAGCTATAGTTCAAGGAGCAAAAATTCCAGTACCTGGAATTCCAGAATCATTTAATGTATTAATTAATGAATTAAAAGGATTAGGGTTAAATTTAAATTTAGAAAAATAATAATTTTTTTTTAAAAAAAAAATTATTAAATTTAATAAATTAAATTAAATTAAATTAATTATGAATTATGAAATAATAGATAATTCTTTTAAAAAAGTAACTATTAGTTTTTCTTCCTCTGAAGATATTTTAAAAGATTCATATGGAGAAGTCTTAAAACCAGAAACTATAAATTATCGTACTCATAGACCTGAATTAGATGGTCTTTTTTGTGAACGTATTTTTGGTCCTACAAAAGATTTTGAATGTGTTTGTGGTAAATATAAAAAAAAACGTTATAAAGGATTAATCTGCGATAGATGTGGCGTCGAAATAATAGAAAAACAAGTTCGTCGTTACAGAATTGGCCATATTAATTTAATAGTACCTATAGTACATATATGGGGATTTAGATCTCTTCCAAATAAAATAGGATATGTTTTAGGTTTATCATCTAAAAAACTGGATCTGATAATTTATTATGAACGTTATGTAGTAATACAACCAGGAATTGCACAAGATTATAAAAATTTATATATAAAAAAATTCAGTTTATTAACTGAAGAAGAATATCTCTTTATATTAAATTATCTTCCAAAAGAAAATCAATATTTATCTAATAATGATCCAAATAAATTTATTGCTAAAATGGGAGCTGAATGTTTAAAACAATTATTAAAAAATGTTGATTTAAAACTGTTATCATCTTCTTTAAAAAATCAAGCAAATAAGGAAACATCTAAACAAAGAAGATTTGAATCTTTCAAAAGATTAAATGTAGTAGAAAGTTTTAAAGAAGGAGAAAAAAAAGGAGGTAAATTGACAAATCTTATTTTTAAAGTTATTCCTGTAATTCCTCCAGAATTACGTCCTTTAGTCCCTTTAGATGGGGGAAGGTTTGCTTCTTCTGATTTAAATGATTTTTATAGAAGAATTTTAATTCGTAATAATAGATTAAAAAGATTAATAGAAATTAAAGCTCCTGAAATAATATTACGTAATGAAAAAAGAATGTTACAAGAATCTGTAGATTCACTTTTTGATAATTCTAGAAAAATTACAGCAATAAAATCAGAATCTAATAGACCCTTAAAATCTTTATCTGATTCCTTAAAAGGAAAACAAGGTCGTTTTAGACAAAATCTTTTAGGTAAAAGAGTAGATTATTCAGCAAGATCAGTAATAGTAGTAGGTCCAAAATTAAAATTAAATGAATGTGGATTACCTAAATATATAGCAGCTGAAATTTATAAACCTTTTATAATTAAAATTCTTCTTGAAAGAGGTATTGTAAAAACAGTAAAATCAGCTAAAAGACTTATAGACAAAAAATATCCAATGATCTGGGATATTTTAGAAAATCTTGTAAAAGGTCATCCTGTTTTATTAAATAGAGCACCTACACTTCATAGATTAGGAATTCAATCATTTCAACCTAAACTTATTGAAGGAAAAGCAATAGAATTACATCCATTAGTTTGTTCGGCATTTAATGCCGATTTTGATGGAGATCAAATGGCCGTACATCTTCCATTATCAACTGAAGCCATTTTAGAAGCTAAATTATTAATGTTAGCATCACAAAATATTTTAAATCCTGCTAATGGAGATCCTATTACAGTACCATCACAAGATATGGTATTAGGGTTATATTATATGACTAAAGAATTAAAATCTACTCCTGAAAAAAAAATTAAAGGAGAGGGTATGTGTTTTTCTTCTCTTGAAGAAGTGGAAATAGCTTATAATAATAAAATTGTAGATATTCATGCAATAATGAAAGTTAAAGTTAAAATGTTACAAAACAATGAATTAATATCAAAAATTATAGAAACGACAGTAGGTCGAGTTTTATTTAATATAGTTGTTCCAAAACAAGTAGGATATATAAATGAATTATTAACAAAAAAATCTTTAAGAGAGATAATTTCTAAGATATTAAATAAAACCAATATACCTACTACAGCAAAATTTTTAGATGAAATAAAAGAATTAGGATTTTATCATGCATTTAAAGGAGGTTTATCTTTTAATATAAATGATATAAAAATTCCAAAAGAAAAAAAAAAAATGATTAAAAAAGCTATGGAAAAAGTTGATTTGGTTAAATCCCATTATAATATGGGATTAATAACTAATAATGAACGTTATAATAAAATAATTGATATATGGACTAATACTAATGCTAAATTAACAGAAAAAGTTATGAATTATATGCAATATAGTAAACAAGGATTTAATTCAATCTATATGATGCTAGATTCTGGAGCTAGAAGTTCAAAAGAACAAATACGTCAATTATCTGGAATGAGAGGATTAATGGCAAAACCTCAAAAAACAAGTTTAATAGGTTCAGAAATTATAGAAAATCCAATTTTATCTAATTTTTTAGAAGGATTATCTATATTAGAATATTTTATATCTACACATGGAGCAAGAAAAGGATTAGCTGATACTGCTTTAAAAACAGCAGATGCTGGATATTTAACAAGACGTTTAGTGGATTCAGCACAAGATATAATTATAAAAGAAAATGATTGTAAATCATCTTTAGGAATAAGAATATCTGCATTAAAAAAAAATGAAGAAATAATAGAACCATTCTCATCTAGAATTTTAGGTCGGATAGTTTTAAAAAATGTTTATAATCCTATTAATAATAAATTATTGATAAAATCATCTGAAATAATAAATAAAAAAAAACTAAAATTGATAACAGAAGCTTCAATAGATAGTATTGAAGTTAGATCTACTCTTACATGTAAGTCTAAAACAGGAATTTGTATAAAATGTTATGGAAAAAATCTTGCTAACGGTTTTATGGTTCAAAAAGGAGAAGCAATAGGAGTAATAGCAGCACAATCAATTGGTGAACCAGGTACACAACTTACACTTCGAACTTTTCATGTTGGAGGAACAGCTGGTAATATATATAAATCTTCAAAAATAAAAGCTAAATATGATGGAATAATAAAATATAAAGATATTAAAGTAGTAAAAAATAATTTGGAAAAAATAGTTGTTTCTAGATCATCTGAAATCTTTTTATTAAATAAAAATGGAGTAGTTTTAATGAAAAAAAATATTCCATATGGATCTAAATTATTTGTTTATAATAAAAAATTTTTAAAAAAAGATGAAATTATATGTAGTTGGGATCCATATAATGCTGTTATTATAGCAGAATTATCAGGAATAATAAAATATGAAAATCTTGAAAAAGGACTTACTTTTAAAGTTCAAATAGACGAACAAACTGGTTTTAAAGAAAAAATTATTTTGGAAGTAAAAAATATAATACCTACTTTAAAAATAGTAAATAAAAAAAATAAAGTATTAAAAACTTATAATTTACCTATAGGGGGACATTTAATAGTAAATGATGGAGACTATATAAATGAAGGAACTATTTTAATAAAAACACCTAGAAAATATTTTCAATCAGGAGATATAACAGGGGGATTACCACGTTTATCAGAATTATTTGAAGCCAGAAATCCTTCAAATTCTGCAATAATATCTGAAATAGATGGAATAGTTAGTTTTGGAAAATTAAAAAGAGGAAATAAAGAAATAATTATAAAATCTAAAAGAGGAAAAAAAAAGAAATATTTAATAAGAAGATCAAAACAAATTATTGTACAAGAAAATGATTTTATCAAAGCAGGAAGGCCTTTATCAGATGGAGATATATCACTATATGATATTTTAAATATAAAAGGATTAAAAGCTGCTCAAAAATATTTAATTAATGAAATACAAAAAGTATATCGTTTACAAGGGGTTAAAATTAATGATAAACATTTTGAAATTATAGTAAGACAAATGATGCAAAAAGTAAAAATTATAAAATCAGGAGATTCTAAGTTTTTAGAAGGAAATATTGAGTTTAAAAAAACTTTTATAGAAGAAAATAAAAAAATTTTAGAAATGAAAGTTATAGAAGAATCAGGTGATTCTAAAAAATTTGTTAAAGGAGATTTAATTTATATTAAAGATCTTATAAAAGAAAATAAGTTTTTATTTTTTTCAAATAAAAAACAGTTAAAATTTAGAAATACAAATATAGCTATATCTAAACCAATAATTCAAGGTATAACTAAAGCTGCTTTACAAACTAAATCTTTTATTTCTGCTGCTTCTTTTCAAGAAACTACAAAAGTTTTAACAGAGGCTGCTATAAAAAATAAAACTGATTATTTAAATGGATTAAAAGAAAATGTTATAGTAGGTAATAAAATTCCTGCAGGAACTGGATTCACAAAATTTAAAAAAATTTATATGATTGATGATCTAAATTATTAAAATAAATAAATATTAATTGGATAATTAATTTTTTTTAAAAAAAGACCTTTTGCTGGTGCAGAAATTCCTGCTAAATGTATATTTTTAGCTTCTATTATTTTAATAAAATCTTTTAGTGTTATTTTTTTTATTCCTAACTCAATTATAGTTCCTACTATAGATCTTACCATATTCCTTAAAAATCTATTTGCTTCAATATAAAAAAATAATTTTTTTTTTTTTAAAATCCATTTTGCATAAAAAATATTACATATATATGTTTTATTATTACTTTTGTTTTTACAAAAACTACTATAATCTTTATATTTTTTAAGTAATTTTGCTCCTTTATTTAAAATTTTTATTTTTATTTTTTTTTTAGATAACCATTGCCAACTTGTATCAAGATAAAAAGGATTTTTTTCTAAAAATATTCTATATTCATAAACTCTACTTAGAACATTAAAACGAGCATGAATTTTTTTTTTTACAGAAAAAAAATTTTTTATTTTAATATTTAAAGGTAAAAAATAATTTAATTTAAATTTAATATTTTTATCTATTAATAATAGATTTTGATTAAAATCAAAATGAGCAAACATTTGTATTGCATGTACCCCTGCATCTGTTCTTCCTGCTCCTATAATTTTAATATTTTTTTTTAATAAAAAACTTAAACATTTTTCTATTGTTTCTTGTACTGAAATATTTTTATTTTGAATTTGCCATCCATAAAATAATGCACCATGATAAGATATTTCTAAAAAAAATCTCAATTTTTAATAATTATTTTATTTATATTATAAATAAAAAAAACATGATAAAAAAAAAATTATAGTAAATAATAAAGAAAAATTAATAAGAATAGATAAATATTTATTTTATAAATTTTCTAATATTAATAGAAATATTCTACAAAAATTAATAAAAAAAGGAAATATTTATGTAAATAAAATTTTAATTAAAAAAAATTTTTTAATAAAAAAAAATGATATAATTGATATTATATTTTCTTCCATAAAAAAGAAAATCATATATGATCATTTAAAATTAAATATAATTTATGAAGATGAATACATCTTAATTATTAATAAACAATCTGGTTTAGTTGTTCATCCAGGTAATGGTAATGAGTCTAATACTCTAATAAATGGTTTATATTTTTATTTAAATAAAAATAAAATTAATCATTTTTATAAAAAAATTCCTAATTTAGTTCATAGAATAGATAAAGAAACAAGTGGTTTAATTTTAGTTGCAAAAGATAAAAATATAAAAAAAAAAATTTCAAAACAATTTATTGGTAATAAAATTACCAGAAACTATATTACTTTAGTTTGGGGAAATATAAAAAAAAATAAAGGAACTATTATCTGTAATATTGGAAGATGTGTAAAAACAAATATATATATGAATTTTTTTACTAATGTAAAAAATGGTAAATTTTCAATTACACACTATAAAGTGTTAGAAAGATTTAAATATGTTACTCTTTTAAAATGTACTTTAGAAACTGGACGTACTCATCAAATTAGAGTACATTTAAAATATATTGGACATCCAATATTTAATGATAAAAATTATGTAGGCCATAAAAAAGAAAAATTTATAAAAAATTTTGTAAAAAAAATAAAATATCAAGCTTTACATGCTTATTATATAGAATATATACATCCAATATATATAAAAAAAAAAAATTTTATATGTCCTATTCCTAAAAGGATAAAGTTTTTAATAAAAAAATTAAATTTTTTAATAAAATAATTATTTGTATTGGTGAATGTAGCTCAATTGGTTAGAGCATTAGATTGTGGTTCTAAGGGTTGCCGGTTCGATTCCGGTCATTCACCCTACATTAATTTTAATAAAAAATGATTTACATCATTAAAATTAATCATTTTTTCTTTAAAAGAATAATTTTTATTTTTTTTAACCATAAATAAAATTTTAGTCATTTTTTTTATAATTTTATTTTGAATATTAGATTTATTTTTTTTTGCCATGTTATTTTATTTCTTTATGTATTGTATATCTATTTAAAATTGGATTATATTTTTTTAATTTTAATCTTTCTGGATTATTATTTTTATTTTTTGTAGTAATATATCTAGATGTACCAGATAAACCACTATTTTTATGTTCAGTACATTCTATTATTACTTGAATTCTTATTTTTTTTTTTGCCATATTTTTTAATATTTAATATTATTAATTTTTAAAATTCTTTCAATTCCAATTTTATTTATAATTTTTATTCCTGCAGAAGTAATTTTTAAAGTAATCCATTTATTTTTTTTTTTTATAAAAAAACGTTTTTTACTTATATTTATATTAAAAAAACGTTTAATTTTATTATTTGCATGTGATACTTTATTACCCTTAATTTTTTTTTTTCCTGTTATTTCACAATATTTTGACATATATATTTATTAATTTTATTTAAAATTATAATAATTTTTCCATTTTCATATATGGAATCAATACTTTAGGTATTATTATATAATTTTTAGTTTGATAATTTTCTATTATAGCTGATATAATTCTGGGTATAGCTAAAGAACTTCCATTTAAGGTATGACATAATTTTATTTTACCATTATATGAACGATATTTTAATTTAATTCTATTTGATTGAAAATTTGTACAATTTGATACTGAACTAACTTCTAACCATTTTTTTTGTCCAGGAGAATAAACCTCAAAATCATAAGTTAAAGCTGAAGTAAAGCCTAAATCATTTCCACATAATTTAATTATCCTAAATGGTAAATCTAATGATATTAATAAATCTTTAATATGATTAACCATCTCATTAAATGAGAAATATGAATTTTTACATGTATTTATTTGAATAATTTCAACTTTATCAAATTGATGTAATCTATTTAAACAACGAACTTTAGTCCCATATGATCCTGATTCTCTTCTAAAACAAGAAGTATAAGTTGTTGCTTTTATAGGTAATTCTGATTCTTTAAAAATTTTATTACAAAAAATATTTATTAATGGAACTTCTCCTGTTGGTATAAGATATAAATTATCATAATTTATATGATACATTTGAGATTTTTTATCTGGAATTTGACCTGTACCATACACAGAATTTTTCTTTACAAGATATGGAAGAACATATTCTATATATCCGGATGATATATTTTTATCTAAAAAATATTGTATTAAACTTCGTTGTAATAAAGCTCCTTTATTAATAAATACATTAAATCCATTACCAGATATAATAGATCCTATTTTTGTACTAAAAAGATTAAATTTATTACCTAATTCCCAATGAGAAAGAATTTTTTCATTTTTTTTTAAAAAAAATTCTTTTTTAGAATAAATTTTATTATCTATATCTAATAGATTGTTTTTTTTTTTACCTTCTTCAAAAGGAATATTAGGAATCTTAATAAGATTTTCAAATATTTTATTATTTATTTTTTTTAATTTTTTATTTTTTTCTTTTCTTTTTTTTTTTAAAAAAAAAGAATAATTAATCATTATTTTTATTTTTTCTTTTTCACATTTTTTGAAAAAAAATTCTATTTTTTTTGAAAAAAAATTAATATAATATCTTAAATTATCTAATTTAAATTTTAGTTTTTTACTTTCTTTATTAAGAATTAATATATAATTAATTATATAAAATTTATAGTAATTACGTTTTTTTAATCCCAAAAAAATTTTTTTTTTATTCTTTTTTATAAAAGAAACTTTTAACATATTTAAATATTATTTTTTACCTGATAAAATTTTATCTAAAGATATTTTTTTTAAATTATAATTTTTTTTATTAAAAATTTTCTCATAAGTATATATATTTTTTTTATATATAACTCCAAAAGGACATGGAAATGATTTATATTTTTTTTCATAAAAAAAATATGATAAAAAAAATGCTTTATTTATATTATATATATCATGTATCCATAATTTGTTATTTATATACTTATTATATAATTTAATTTTTATTTTATTATTATTTAATATAATACATTTAGTTCCAAATAATAAAGGTTTATTTGGCTCTAAATATAGAGATTTTTGTTTTTTCTTTGAAAAAGAAGAAAAAACTCCATTATTAAATATATTACAATTTTGATATATTTCTAAAAAAGAAGTTCCTTTATGGTTATTACTTTCTATAAGCATTTTTTTTAAATGTTTAGTATTTATATCTATACTACGTGCTACAAAAGTAGCACCAGATCCTAAAGCTAATGATAAAGTATTAAAAGGTCTTTCAATAGTTCCTAAAGGAGAATATTTAGTTTTTTTCCCAAAAGAAGATGTTGGAGAATATTGTCCTTTTGTTAATCCATATATTTTATTATTAAATAATAATATATTAACATTTATATTTCTTCTAAATAAATGAAGAAGATGATTCACTCCTATAGATAATCCATCTCCATCTCCTGTAATAATCCATACACTCAAATTTGGATTTGATAATTTTATACCTGTTGCAATAGAAGGAGCTCTTCCATGAATTCCATGGATTCCAAATGTATTTAAATAATAGGGTAATCTAGAAGAACAACCTATCCCGGATACAAAAACAATTTTTTCTTTTTTAACACCTATTTCTGATAAAAGAGATTTAATCTGTTTTAAAATAGAAAAATTTCCACATCCTGGACACCATTTTACTTTTTTATTGTAAATAAAGTAATTTTTTTTTTTTTTCAAAAAATTATAAATTTTTTAATAATAAAATTTCATTTTTTTTTAAATATCTATATTCTCCTATTTTTAATCCTTTTATAGTAATTCCTCCAAAATTAATTCTTTTTAAATATAAAACTTTATATTTCATAAAATGAAATATTCTCTTTACTATTTTATTCCAACCAATATGGATTTCTAATTTAATATTATTTTTAGGTAATTTTTTTATATAAGAAATATTATCAATTTTTATTTTTCCTTCTTTAAAAGAAAAAAAATTTTTTATTTTTAATAAATCTTTATTATTAATTTGTTTATTTAAAACAACATGATATATTTTTTTTATATTAAATTTTGGATGTGTTAATTTATTAGATAAATATCCATCATTTGTAAATAACAAGACACCACTTGTTTCTAGATCTAATCTTCCAATAGAAAATATTTTATAATTAATTTTTATTAAATCCAAAACAATATTATTATTATCTTGTTTTTTCATAGATGATACATAACCTTTAGGTTTATTTAATATTAAATATATTTTTTTTTCAGGATAAAGTATTTTATATTTATATTTAACAATATCATTAGGATATATTATATATCCTAATTTTTTTATAATTTTTCCATTAACTTTTATCTTTCCTGATTTAATTAAATTATCTGCATTTCTTCTAGAAGAAATGCCAGATTTTGATAAATAACTATTTAATTTTAGTTTTTCTTTTATATACAAAATTTTTTATTTTGTGGTATCTCCCGGAATTGAACCGGGGACACACGGATTTTCAGTCCGTTGCTCTACCAACTGAGCTAAGATACCATCAGTACATTTTTTTTTTTTTTTTTAAAATTTTTTTTACTTTTTTTATTATAGATTCTTTATTTAAAAAATATTTTTTCATTAAATCAAATGGTTTACCACTTTCTCCAAAAGTATCATTTACAGCTACTATTTCTTGTAAACAAGGATTATGTAAGCTTAATAATCTTGCTATACTTTCTCCTAATCCCCCCCAATAATTATGTTCTTCTGCAGTAACTATACATTTAGTTTTTGATACTGATTTAAGTATAGATTTTTCATCTAATGGTTTTATAGTATGAATATTAATAATTTCACATGAAATTCCTTCATTTTCTAAAATTTTAGCGGCTTCTAATGATTCCCATACTAAATGACCTGTAGATACTATAGTTACATCTTCTCCTTTATTAAGTATAATGGCTTTTCCTATTTTAAATTTTTTCTTCTTACTAGTAAAATTAGGTACTGCTGGTCTACCGAATCTTAAATATACAGGTCCTATATATTTTGATATAGCTAATGTAGCAGTATATGTTTGATTATAATCACAAGTATTTATAACTACTAAACCTGGTAACATTTTCATCATACCTATATCTTCTAAACTTTGATGAGTAGCACCATCCTCTCCTAAAGATAAACCCGAATGAGATGCACATATTTTTACATTTTTATTAGAATATACAATTGATTGACGTATTTGATCATAAACACGAGCGGTAGAAAAATTTGCAAATGTTCCAGTAAAAGGAATATAATTACCAATAGTAAGGCCAGCTGCTATTCCCATCATATTAGCTTCTGAAATGCCTATTTGAAAAAATCTTTTTGTAAAAATTTTAGAGAATTTTGTCATTGATAATGAATTAGTCAGATCAGCACATAATGCTACTATTCTACTATTTTTTTCACCTAATTTTAATAATGCATCTCCAAATCCAGAACGAGTTTCTCTCATTCCTTTATTTTTATATAATTTCATTTTTTTTCAAAAATCTACTAATGTTTGGGGAAGTTGTATTAAAGCTTTTTGTAATTCTTCATAAGAAGGAGCTTTTCCATGCCAAGAATTATCTTTACTCATAAAATCTACTCCATTCCCCATTTTCGTTTTTAAAATTATCAATATAGGTTTACCTTTATTAATATAATTTTTAGCATATTTAATTATATTAATAACATTTATTAAATTATTTCCTTCATTTTCTTCTAATACAATCCACCCAAAAGATTCAAATTTAGATTTAATATTTCCTAAATTTAATACATCATCTGTAGTCCCATCTATTTGTTGACCATTATTATCTATAGTTGCTATATAGTTATCTATTTTTTTAGCTCCAGCATATAAAACGGCTTCCCATATTTGACCTTCATTAAGTTCTCCATCACCATGTAAACTATAAATTACAGTAGACTCTCCATTAAGTTTTTTAGCTATCGCTGCTCCTATAGCAACTGACATACCTTGCCCTAATGATCCTGATGAAATACGTATACCTGGTAATCCTTCATATGGAGTTGGATGTCCTTGTAAACGAGAATTAATTTTTCTAAAAGAATTTAATTCTTTCAATGGAAAAAAATTACATCTTGATAATATACTATAATATACAGGAGAAATATGACCATTAGAAAGAAAAAATAAATCTTCATTTTTGCCTTCTATATTAAAATTTTTAGAATCATAATTCATAATTACTTTATATAAAGCAACAAAATATTCCGTACATCCCATTGAACCACCTGGATGGCCAGAATTCGCTAAATGGACCATTCTTAATATATCTCTTCTTACTTGCGTACAAAGTTTGATTAAATAATCATGAGACTCTCTTATCATAGTTTTTTTTTAATTAAAAAATTTATTTTATTAAGGAAATATTCCTAATTCTTTATAAGAATTTTCAATTTTTTCAATTGCTAAAAAATATGCAGCGGTACGAAAATCTACTATTTTTTTTTTATTTTTTATCATTATTAATTCATTAAAAGCACTAATCATCGTATCTTCAAGTCCACTACGGACTAAATCTATTTCATTAGGTCCATTTAATATTATTTTTCTTTCTTTAGAGTTTATTTTTTTTTTACTTAATTTTTCTATATAATTAACAATTGAAATATTTATTTTTTCTTGAAAACGTTTTTCAATACGACCATAACGTACATGACTAATATTTTTTAACCATTCAAAATAAGAAACAGTTACTCCACCTGCATTTAAATAAATATCTGGAATAATTATTACCCCTTTTTTTAATAATATTTCATTAGCATAATTTGTTAATGGACCATTAGCAGCTTCTCCTATAATTTTTGCTTTTATACGATGGGCATTATTTATGTTAATAACATTTTCTATTGCTGCTGGAATTAAAATATCACATTCTAGTTCTAATGCAGATGAACTATTTTTAAGAGTTTTGGCTCCCGGAAAATTTAAAAGAGTTTTTTTTTCTTTGAAATAGTCCATAACTTTTGATATATTTAATCCTTTAGGATTATAAATGGCTCCTTCTTTTTCAGCTAAAGCTACAATAATACAATCATTTCTTTCAAGAAATTTCGCCGTATGATAACCTACATTTCCTAATCCTTGTATAATGATTTTTTTACCTTGCAATCCTAAATCTAATCCTATCGGTTTTAGGATCTCTTTTAAATTACATAATTCTCTTAATCCAAAAAGAACTCCTAAACTAGTAGCATCTTTTCTTCCTCTAATTCCTCCTTGTGAAATAGGTTTACCAGTAACACAAGCTAATCCATCTAAGTTTCCTGGAACTAAAGATAAAAAAGTATCTAATATCCAACTCATTTCTTTTTCTCCAGTTCCATAATCTGGAGCAGGAACATCTATTCCTGGACCTATAAAATTTTTTTTTATTAATTCTGCTGTATATCTACGTATTATTTTTTCTTTCTCTTTAAAAGAAATTTTATTTGAATCTATTTTTATTCCACCTTTAGCCCCTCCAAAGGGAACATTTACTATAGCACATTTATATGTCATAAGTGCAGCTAATCCCATTACCTCATTTTTAGTAACTAAAGGACTAAATCTGACCCCCCCTTTACAGGGTAATTTATGATGAGAATGTTGCGCCCTATAAGCTTCTATAATTTTTATTTTATTTTTTAATAAAATTGGAAAACGCATACAATATACATAATGACAAGATTTTATTTGCTCAAGTAGACCTGGTTCTAAATTCATTATTCTAGCTGCTTTATAAAAAAAAAATTCTACACATTTAAAAAGATGAAATTTTTTTTTTTTATTTTTCATATACTTAAATGTTAAAAAACAATATTAATTATTTTATTTAATATAATTATTATTTTTTTTGGTTTTTTTTCTTTTAAATAAAATAGAGTTTTTTTATTATTTATTATTTTATATTCAATCATATTTATTTTTTCATTTATTTTAAATTTTTTTTTAAAACGAAATTTTCCATTAAATGTTACTGGATAATTAAATTCATCTTCTAAAATAGAATTAATATCAAAATATGGGAATTTAGCAAAATATATAGATTTTTTTTTACCTAATTTATACCAAATTTCTTCAGAAAAATGTGGCGCATAAAAACTAAATAAAATTGTTATTGGTTCTAATATTTTTCTTTTATAACATTTTATTTCTATTAACTTGTTTAAAGTTATCATAAATTCACTTATAGGTATATTAAAATTATAATCTAATATATTATTTTTTATTTTATTTATCATTTTATTTAAAATTTTTAATTCTTCTATAGAAGGAGTTTTTTCATCTATATAAAATTTCCCTTTTATATGAAAAAAATTCCAAAATTTTTTTAAAAAATTATAAATTCCATTTATACTTTTTATATCCCATATTTTAGATTTTTCTAATGGTCCTAAAAACATTTCATATATACGTAAAGTATCAGCACCATATTTATCATAAATAAAATCTGGATTAACTACATTATATTTAGATTTAGACATTTTTTCAATTTTACGATCACATGTAAATTTTCCATTATTTAAAATAAATTTATAATTATTATATACAAATCCAAAACGCAAATTTTTTAGTTTTTCTAGATCCACTTCATTCTTATCTTTAATATATTTTATATCTATATTAATTTTTTGTAATTTTTTTTTTTCTTTAAAATCTAAATTACTAGATGTAATATATTCTTTTTTTTTATTATTACAATAAATAATAGCAGAATTACCTAAAATCATTCCTTGATTAATAATTTTTTTAAAAGGTTCTTCTGAACTAACAAAATTATAATCTTTTAAAAATTTATGCCAAAATCTTGCATAAATTAAATGACCTGTAGCATGTTCTATTCCTCCTATATAAAGATCAACATATTTCCAATATGTTTCTTTTTTTTTTTTAACAAAAAAATATTTATTATTAGGATCCATATATCGTAAATAATACCAACTAGATCCCGCCCAACTAGGCATAGTGTTAGTTTCTAAAGGTAAAATATTTTTATAATTTATTAAAGATGTAGATACTATTTTTTTATTTTTTTTATCCCAAGCCCAAAATTTTGCTTGAGTTAAGGGAGAATTTCCATTATTATTTGGTAAATATGTATCAATATATGGTAATAATAAAGGTAATTTATTTATTATTTTAGGTATTTTTTTTTCAAAAAATATTGGTATGGGTTCCCCCCAATACCTTTGTCTTGCAAAGACAGCATCTTTTAATTTAAAAGAAATACTTTTTTTTCCAAAATTATTTTTTGTTATTAAATTAACAATAAAATTATAAGATTTTTTTAAATTTAATCCATTTAAAAATGATGAATTTATACAGAAACTGTTTTCATTATTAAATAATTTTATGTTATTTTTTATATTTTTATTATATAATACTTCAAGTATTTTTATTTTAAACTTTATAGCAAATTTATAACTATTAATCTCATGAGCTGGGACACACATAATAGAATTTAAATTATAATCATCTTTTATATAAGAACTTATAAAAAGTGGGATTTTTTTTCTAGTAAATGGATGTATAACATAATTTCCTGTAAAAACTCCTAATATATTTTTACTTTTTATATTTAAAATATATTTTTCTACTTCATTAAATTTTCTTTTATCAACAAAATTTTTTATATTTTTTCTTTTTAAAAAAGAACTTTCTAATGGTAGAATTATAAAGGTTACCCCAAATATAGTATAAGGTTTGGTTGTAAAAATTTCTAATTTTATATTTTTATTTTTTTCTAATGTAAAAAATATTTTTATACCATATTTTTTGCCTATCCAAGATATTTGAGAATTTTTTAAATTTTCAGTAAAATTAAGTTTTTTTAAACCATTTAAAAGTCTTTCAGAATACGCACTAATTCTAATACTCCATTGTAACATTTTTTTTTTATATACAGGATATCCTCCTCTTTTACTTAGATTATTTTGAATTTCATCATTTGCTAATACAGTTCCTAATTCAGGACACCAATTGACTGATCTTTTTGATAAAAAAGCTATACGATAATTTTGTAATATTTTTTCTTTTTCAAAATTAGTACATTTTTTCCATGTATTTGCATTAAAAGTTGTTTTATATGGAGAACCTGCATTAATATTAATATTTCCATTTCTATTAAATTCATTAATTAAAATTTTAATAGATCTTGCTTTTTTTAATATATTATCATACCAAGAATTAAACATTTTTATAAACATCCATTGAGTCCATTTATAATATGATTTATCACTAGTATTTATCTCTCTTTCCCAATTAAAAGATATACCTAATCTTAATAATTGTAATTTATATCTTTTAATATTAATTTTTGTTATAATCTTAGGATGAATTCCTGTTTTTATTGAATATTGTTCTGTGGGTAATCCAAATGAGTCAAAGCCTATCGGATTAATAACATTATATCCTTTAGATTTTTTATAACGAGCATATATATCAGATGCAATATATCCTATAGGATGGCCTACATGTAATCCTTCTCCAGAAGGATAAGGAAACATATTTAAAATAAAAAATTTTTTTTTATTATAAAATAATTTTTTATTAAAAATATTTTTATATTTCCAATATTTCTGCCATTTATTTTCTATTTTTTTAAAATTATATTTAATATTCATAACTAACATATTAGTTTATTTATAATATATATTTTTTTTTTATGATTCATAAATCTGGTTTTGTAAAAATTATAGGATATCCTAATGTAGGAAAATCCACATTAATTAATGCTATTATAGGAAAAAATATTTCTATAGTTACCTATAAAGCTAATACAACACGTAATAATATAATGGGAATATTAAATTTATATAATTCTCAAATTATTTTTTATGATACTCCAGGTCTTCTTCTAAAGAAGATTAAAAAATCTATAACTGAGGCCGATATAGTAATATATATAACAGAAATAGGAAAAAATAACGAACTTTTTTTTAAAAAAATTAATATTAATAAATTTAAATTTACAATTATTTTATTAAATAAAATTGATAAATATAAAAATTCTATTTTAAAAAAAGAAATTTTTAATTTAAAATCAAATTATCCTGATTTCTATATATTAGAAATATCAGCATTATTAAAATTTAATATTAATAAATTAATAAATATTCTTATAAATAAGATACCTTATCATCCTCCATATTATCCTAAAGATCTTATTACAGATAGATCTGAACGTTTTATTGTAAATGAAATTATAAGAAAAAATATATTATTATTATATAATAAAGAAATACCATATTACGTTAATATAACAACAGAATTCTTTAAAGAAGAAGATAATTTTCTTAATATAAGATCTTTAATTTTTGTAGAACGTTTTTCACATAAAAAAATTATTATGGGTTCTAATAATATTAGTTTTAATAAATTAATAAAAAAATCTCAAATTGAAATTACTTCTTTTTTTGAAAAAAAAAGTAATTTATTACTATTAATAAAAATAAAAAAAATTATTTTTTAAATTTAATCATAAAAAATTTTTTTTTCCCTTTTTGTAAAAGAACATATGATTCTGATATTAAATCATTTTTTTTTAAAATAAATTTTTCATCTACAATTTTTTTATTGATAAGTATTGAATTTAATTTCAAATGTCTAATAGCTTTTTTTTTAGATTTTAAAAAATTACTTTTATTTACTAATAAATCTAATATTGGAATATTAAAATTATTATATATATATATTTTTTTATGTGGAATATATTTATATATATATATAATATCATTTATACTTATTTTTTTTATTGATTTTTCTTTTTTAAAAAGAATATTTGATATAAATTTTACTTTATTAAAAATTTCTTTTCCATGAATAAAAATAGTTATTTCATCAGCTATTGTTTTTTGAATTAATTTTAATTTTGGGTTTTTTTCATGATTATAAATAATTTCTTTTATTTCTTCTTTTTTAAGAAAAGTATATATTTTTATATATTGTTTTGCTTGATCATCAGTAATATTTATCCAAAATTGATAAAATTCATATGGAGAAGTTAAATTGGGATCTATCCAGATATTTTCTCCATTTTCAGTTTTTCCAAATTTTGATCCATCAAGTTTAGTAATTAATGGAAATGTTAATCCATTTACTTTTACTCCTAATTTTTTTCTTATAAGTTCTATTCCACTTGTAATATTTCCCCATTGATCAGATCCTCCTATTTGCAATGAACATTTTTTTTTTTTATATAAATAAAAAAAATCATATGCTTGTAATAATTGATATGTAAATTCTGTAAATGAAATACTTTTTTTATTAGAAATTCTTTTTTTTATGGAATCTTTTGTTAACATATAATTAATTGAAAAATTTTTTCCTATATCTCTAACAAAATCAATAAATAAATGTTTTTTGAACCATTCATAATTATTTAATATTTCACTTTTTTTAAAGTTAAAATCTATATATAAAGATAATTGTTTTCTTATATTTCTTATATTATAATTTAAAAGTTCTTTTTTTATTAAATTTCTTTCACTATTTTTTCCAGATGGATCTCCAATAATTCCTGTTCCACCTCCAATAACTGATATTATATTATGACCATATTTTTGAAAATGTATTAACATAATTATAGCTACTAAATTGCCTATATGTAAAGATTTATAAGTAGGATCAAATCCTGTATATAAAGTAATTATTTCATTTTTTATTTTTTCATTATAAGTACTATCATGTATTAATCCTCTCCAAAATAATTCTTTAATTAAATTTTTCATAATATATTTTATATAAATATAATTAAAAATTATGATTAATAAATTATTATCTAATTTTTTATTAGATATTTTTATCTATAATATAATATATTATTTTTATAATGATAATATTTTTGTATTTAAAATGTATATTTTATTATTTATAATAAAAATTATATTATATATAATACATTTTTTTTTATCAAAAATTATTTTAAATAATATATACTATTATCTATGTTGTAATTTTATAAATATTACATTATATTGTTTAATCATAATTTATATTATTAATTATTATTCATTATCAAATAAATTTATAATTACAAATTTTATATTAAACTATTTTAGTTCAATTATTTTAGATAATTATTTAATTAAAAAAAATGAAAAAAAAAAGAATTCAAATATTTGATACTACTTTACGTGATGGAGAACAAGTTCCGGGCTGTCAATTAAACACATCAGAAAAAATTAAAATAGCTCGTAAATTAGAAAAAATGGGAGTAGATATAATCGAAGCAGGTTTTCCTATTTCTAGTCCAGGAGATTTTAATTCAGTTGAAAAAATATGTAAATATATATATAAACCAATAATATGTAGTCTTTCAAGAGCTGTAAAAAAAGATATAGAAGTTGCCGCATCAGCATTAAAATATGCTAAAAATCCTAGAATACATACAGGTATAGGAACATCTAAATATCATATTAAATATAAATTTAATAGTACTCCTAAAAAAATAATAGAAGTAGCAATAGAAGCTGTAAAATATGCAAAAAAATTTGTAGAAGATGTAGAATTTTATGCAGAAGATGCTGGGCGTACAGAAAATAATTTTTTAGCAAAAATTTGTGAAGCTGTTATAAAAGCAGGAGCAACAGTTCTTAATATCCCAGATACTACAGGTTATTGTTTACCTGAAGAATATGCTGAAAAAATAAAATTTTTAAAAAAAAATGTTAATTCAATAGATAAAGTTACAATATCAACTCATTGTCATGATGATATGGGTTTATCTACTGCAAATTCAATAGCTGGAATAATTAATGGAGCTAAACAAATAGAATGTACTATTAATGGTATTGGAGAAAGAGCAGGTAATACTTCTTTAGAAGAAGTTGTAATGATAATTAAACAACATAAAAAATTGAATTTTTATACAAAAATAAATACAAAATTATTATATAAAACAAGTAAATTTGTATCTGAATGTACAGGTATGTTTGTACAATCTAATAAAGCAATAGTAGGAGCTAATGCTTTTTCACATTCTTCAGGAATCCATCAAGATGGATTAATAAAAAAAAGAGAAACTTATGAAGTTATTGATCCAAAAGATGTAGGAGTTAATAAATCATCTATTCTCTTAACAGCTAGAAGTGGACGTTCAGCTTTAGCTTATCGTTATAAAAAATTAGGTTATTCATTTAATAAATCAAAATTAAATATAATATATCATAAATATTTAAAATATGCAGATAAAAAAAAAGAAATATATGATGAAGATTTAAAAAAAATATTAAAAAATATTAAATAATGAATAAAACCCTTTTTGATAAAATTTGGGAATCACATGTAGTTTTTAGTTTAAATAAAAAAATAGATGTTTTATATATTGATAGACATTATATACATGAAGTAACTAGTCCACAAGCATTTGAAGAACTAAAAAATAAAAAAATTTCAATTTTAAGATCTAATAAAATTATAGCTACTACAGATCATAATGTTCCTACAAAAAATCAAAATTTACCAATAAAAGATGTTCTTTCTAAATTTCAAATAAAAACATTAGAAAAAAATTGTGATGAAAATGGAATATTATTTTTTGGATTAAAACATGATTTTCAAGGAATAGTACATGTAATTGGTCCTGAACTTGGAATTACTCTTCCTGGAATGACAATAGTTTGTGGAGATAGTCATACTTCTACTCATGGAGCATTTGGTTGTATAGCATTTGGTATAGGAACTAGTCAGGTTGCTATGGTAATGGCTACTCAATGTTTATTACAAAGTAAACCCAAACAAATGCGAATAAAATTAACAGGAAATTTAAATTTAGGAGTATCTGCAAAAGATATAATTTTATATATTATATATAAATTAGGTCCAGATGGAGGGACAGGTTATTTTATAGAATATAGTGGATCTGTATTTAAAAATATGAATATGGAAGAACGAATGACTGTGTGCAACATGAGTATAGAAATGGGGGCTAGAGGAGGAATAATAGAACCCGACGCAACTACTTTAAACTATTTAAAATATAATTTTTTTTCTCCAAAAGAAAAAGAATTTAAAAAATTAAAAATTTTATGTAAAAAAATGAAAACAGATAAAAAAGCTATTTTTAATAAAGAATATGAATTTAATTCAGATCATATTTATCCTATGATAACATATGGAACTAATCCAAGTATGTGTATAAATATATCTGATACTATTCCAATAGAAAAAATTAAAAATAAAAAAAAAATTAAAATTAAATCTTTAAAATACATGGGATTTAGAGAAGGAAACTCTTTATTAGGATTAAAAATAAATTATGTTTTTATTGGAAGTTGTACTAATTCTAGAATAGAAGAGATTAGATTAATCTCTAAAATTATAAAAAATAAAAAAAAAGCAGATAATGTTTATGTTCTAGTAGTACCTGGATCAAAACAAGTATATAAAAAAATTATTAATTCTGGAATTAATTTAATTTTATTAAATGCAGGATTTGAATTACGTCAACCTGGTTGTTCAGCTTGTCTAGGAATGAATGAAGATAAAATTCCTTATGGTGAATATTGTTTATCTACATCAAATAGAAATTTTGAAGGACGTCAAGGAAAAGGAGCACGTACTTTGTTAGCTAGTCCTTTAGTTGCAGCAATTACAGCTATTGAAGGTAAAATTGTTAATATTACAGAATATCTAAAAAATAATCCAATTAAATAAATTATATATGGAAAAATTTATTACTTTATTTAGTACAGCAGTTCCTTTAGATCTAGAAAATATAGATACTGATCAAATTATACCAGCTAGATTTTTAAAATTAACAACTAAATCAGATTTTGGAAAAAATTTATTTAGAGACTGGCGATATAATTCAAATGGAAAAATAAATAAAAATTTTATATTAAATAATAAAAATTATTCTGGAAAAATATTAATAACTGGAAAAAATTTTGGATGTGGTTCTAGTAGAGAACATGCAGCGTGGGCAATTAAAGATTATGGATTTAAAGTTGTAATATCAAATTTTTTTGCTGATATTTTTAAACAAAATGCTTTAAATAATGGATTATTAACTATAGAACTAAAAAAAACGTTTTTAAATTTAATTTTAAAAAAACTTTATTTAAATAATAATTTAATTTTTGAAATTAATATTGAAAATCAATATGTAAAAATTGAAAATAATAAAGAATCTTTTAAAATAGATGATTATAAAAAAAAGTGTTTTATAAATGGATATGATGATATTGAATTTCTTTTAAGTTTTAAAAAAAAAATAAAATTTTTTGAAAAAAAAAATTTTTATAATTAAATTTATAAAAAAAAAAATTTTATAATTAAATGGAAAAAAATATAGCTGTTTTATCAGGAGATGGTATAGGACCAGAAGTAATTAATCAATCTTTAAAAATATTAGATGCTATAGGTCAAAAATATAATCATAATTTTATTTATCATAAATGTTTAATAGGAGGCATTTCTATAAAAAAAACAGGAATTCCTTTAACAAAGGATACTTTAGATACTTGTTTAGGATGTGATTCTATTTTGTTTGGAGCTATAGGAGATCCTAAATATGATAATAATCCTAATTTAAAAATTAGACCTGAACAAGGTTTATTAAAACTTAGAAAAAAAATGGGGTTATATTGTAATATAAGACCTATTAAAGTTTATAAATCTTTACTTAAAAAATCTCCAATAAAAAAAGCCTATATAGAAAACGTAGATTTTATTATATATAGAGAACTTACTAATGGTATATATTTTGGTAAAAAAGGAATCTCTAAAAATAGAAATAAAGCATATGATATATGTAATTATAATAAAAAAAATATTTCACGTATCGCAATACGTGCTTTTAAAGCAGCTTTAAAACGTAAAAAAAAAGTAACATTAGTTGATAAAGCAAATGTTTTAGCTACTTCTAGATTATGGCGTGAAACTTTAAAAGAAATAAATTTAAAATTTAAAGAAGTACAATTAGATTATCTCTTTATAGATAATGCTTCTATGCAAATGATTATTAATCCTAAACAATTTGATATATTATTAACTGAAAATATGTTTGGAGATATTCTTTCAGATGAAGCTAGTGCAATAGTTGGATCATTAGGATTATTACCTTCTTCTTCTATTGGGAAAAAAACTTCTATGTATGAACCTATACATGGATCATATCCAAAAGCTGCTGGAAAAAATATTGCAAATCCATTAGGATCTATATTATCTGTTTCTATGATGTTAAAAGATTTTAAAATGAATAAAGAAAGTTTATTAATAAATAAACTTGTAAATAATTCAATTAAAAATGGAATTTTGACTAAAGACATAAATTCTAAAAAATTTTTTTCTACTAAACAAGTAGGAGATTTTTTAGTTGATTCTATTCTTAAATAGAAAAAAAACAACACAAATGATAATATTTAGTATTAAAAATAATATTTTTAAATATTTTTATAAATTAAAAAAAATTAAAAAAAAAAAAAAATTAAATAATTCTTTTTCTGTTGAAGGACTTAAAGAAATTAAAATGGCCTTAATAGCTAATTATATACCAGAGTATATATTAATATATAATAAAATATGTAAATATGAATTTATTTCTAATTTTTTTATAAAAAAATATATGATAACATATTTTTTATATAATAAAATTTCTTATAGAAAAAAAACAGGAGGTATTATAGCCTCATTTTTTAAAAAAAAATTAAATATAAAAAATATGAAAATTTCTTTATCTGCTTTATTTTTAATATTAGAAGGAATAGAAAAACCAGGAAATTTAGGAGCTATATTCCGTACAGCTGATGCTGTTGGTATAGATGCTATATTATTATGTAATAATAAAGTAGATATATTCAATCCTAATGTTATTCGCTCAAGTTTAGGAACTATTTTTACCAATCAAATTTTTATAGCTAATTATAAAATAATAATTTCATGGTTAAATAAAAACCAAATTAAAATTATTTCAACATCAGTTAATAAAATTTATAATAATTTTTTTATTAAAAAAATAAAAAATAAATCTTTTGCAATTATAATTGGATCTGAATCCAAAGGATTATCAGATATTTGGTTTAAAAAAAAAAAAAATATTATTAATATTCCTATTAAAGGAAAAATAGATTCACTTAATGTTAGTACTTCTACGGCTATTATTTTATATGAAATTTTAAGAAAAAAATTATATTAATTATGGAACATATAAAATTATTTTTTACATGTTTTTTTATAATATTTAGTATTATAGATATAATAGGAAATGCTCCGATTATTATAGGATACCTAAAAACCGGATTTAAAATAAATGTAAATCAAATTATTTTCCTTTCATCAGGAATTTTTTTATTTTTCCTCTTTTTAGGAGATTATATTTTTAATATTTTTGGAATTGATATATATTCTTTTTCATTAGCGGGTTCAATCATATTATTTCTCATTTCATTAGAAATGATATTAGGTATTAATTTTAATAAAATTCAAAAAAGTGCACAAATATCAATTATACCAATTTCATTTCCATTAATAGCTGGACCAGGTTCTGTAACAACTTTAATCTCTTTAACAGAGAATTATGAGATAAAAATCATATTATTATCATTAATTATTAATCTAATAATAGTTTATTTTGTTCTAAAACATATTTCTTTTATAGAAAAAAAAATTAATAATGAATATTTAAATATATTTAAAATATTATTTGGAATAATATTATTATCTTTTTCAATAAAATTATTTGTACGTAATATTTGTTATATTTTTAATAGTGAAAATATTTTAAATTTAATTAAAACTTAAACAGTGGAAAAACAATATTTATATATATTATTAATAATTTTAATATTATTATTATTTATACAAATAATAAATTTTTATTTAAATAAAAATTTATTATTTAATAAAAATTTTATTATTTTATTTATAATAAATATCTTTTTCATTATAATTAATACTATATTAGTTATAATTGAAAAAAACTTATATATTTTATAATATTTTTTTTAAAAAAAAAAAAAGAAATCATCATATGATCTAATATTTTTACTTTTATAAATAAATAATAATTTTTATTTTTTTATTAAAATTTATATATATTTTTTTTTTTTTTTAAAAAATCATTTTATAATTTTAATAATTATTTAAAATGAAAATATATAAATTTGGAGGATCTTCTATAAAAAACTATAAAAGAATAAAAAATTTATCTAAAGTTATTAAAATTAATAAAAATAATAATAAAATTATGGTACTTTCAGCTATTGGAAAAAACACTAATAAACTTGAAAAAGTTGTAAAAAATTTTTTTATTAAAAATAATACATATATACAAGTATTAAATATATATAAAAATCATTTTAAAATAATAAAAAATTTATTTATTAAAAATCATTTTATTTTTAAATATATAAAATTTTTTTTTAATGAATTGATTTTTTTTTTTAAAAAAAAAAAATCAATCAAATATCATTTTATATATGATCAAATAGTTGGATCTGGTGAATTAATTTCAACTAAAATAGTTAGTGAATATTTAAATTTAATAGGATTTCCCAATTTTTGGTTAGATTGTAGAAATTATCTAAAAACGGATAATTCATATCGTGAAGCACACGTTAATTGGCAACAAACAAAAAAAAAAATAAAACAAATAAATAAAAATTTTTTTTATATAACTCAAGGTTTTATAGGAGCTGATAACAATTATTTTACTACTACTTTTGGTAGAGAAGGATCAGATTATACCGCATCAATTTTTTCATTTTGTTTAAATGCAGAAAGTCAAACTACTTGGAAAGATGTTCCTGGTATATTAAATGCAGATCCTAGATTTTTTTTAAAAAAAAAAATATTTAAAAGTCTTTCTTATAAAGAAACTCTTGAATTATCTTATTATGGTGCATCAGTTATACATCCTAAAACTTTATATCCTTTAAAAGAAAAAAAAATTCCATTATATATTCGTTCTTTTATTTTTCCTAAAAAAAAAGGTACCCTTGTAAGTGCAAAATATATTAATAATGTTATTACATCTTGTTTTATTGTTAAAAAACAACAAAAATTGATTTTTTTTTCGAAAAAAAAATTTTCTTTCTTTTTAGAAAAAGATATTAGTTTTATATTTAAATATATTTCATATTTTAAAATTAATTTTTTTTTAATTCAAAATTCTCCAATTAGTATTTCTATTTGTATAGAAGATAAATTTAATAATTTATATTTTTTAATAAAAAAATTAAAAAAAAAATTTATAATAAAATTATTAAATAATGTTTATTTATATACATTATTACATTATAATGTATATAATATAAATTTTATAATAAAAAAATATAAATTAATTTTAAGACAAATAAATTCTGATTATATTCAATGGATATTGAAATTAAATTAATATATTTAATTTTTTATTAATATTATTTTTTATTTTAGTTAAATTAATTGTTTTTAATAACAATTTTTTGTTTATTTTTTTTTCTCTATTTAAAATAAAAAATTTTTTTTTTATGATATTTGATATATAATACGATTTATATCGTAATAAAGTTTCAATAAAATATTGAGATATTTTTTTTTTATCTAAATTAAAAAAATCAAAATCATATTGATCAATTAATGATATTAATTTCATTAGATCTTTATAAAAAATTTTGTTAAAAAAAAAAGTTTTTTTATTTTTTAATTTTTTATTTATTACATTAAATACATATTTATGTTTTTCTAAATAAAAACAAAAATTATATATTTTCATTTGAAATATGAATTCTTCAATTATTGTTATTTTTTTATTTCCTTTTAAAGGAATATAATTATTTGATGTAATTATTACATTACCATATAATAAACTTATTTGTAATAATTTTTCTTCTAAAACTATTAAAGTCTTAAATTTTTTAGATTCATTTAAAATAAAATTAAATGATTTTTTTTTAAATTTATTTTTATTTAATAATAAAAATTCTATTTCAGATAAAATAATAGATTCATTAATATTTAATAATATACAAATTTCTTTTATATAAAGATCTCTAATTATTAGATCTGATATTTTTGACAAACTATTTATAATAGTTTTTATAAATATAATTTTTTGTTTTTTAGAATTTTTTTTTTTAAAAAAATTTAATTTAAAATTAATAAAATTAAATGTATTTTTTTTTAAAAAATTTATAATTTTATTATAATTTTTTTTTTTAAAAAAAGAGTCAGGATCTTCTTTCAAAGGTAAAGAAATAATTTTAATATGAATCTCTTGTTCAAGAAGAATATCTATTAAACGTAAACAAGAATTTATTCCCGATTCATCAGAATCATATATAATAGTAATATTTTTTGTAAAACGTTTTATTAAAAAAATTTGATTTAAAGTTAAGGAAGTTCCTAATGAAGCAACAACATTTTTTATACCAAATTTATACATAGAAATAACATCTGTATATCCTTCAGTTAAATAACAAAAATTATATTTTAATATATATTTTTTAGCTTGATATATTCCATATAAATTATTACCTTTATGATAAATTTCACTTTCAGGGGAATTTAAATATTTAGCTATATTTTTTTTTTCTGATAAAGATCTACCTCCAAATCCTAATATTAACCCAGATATACTATGTATAGGAAATATAATACGATTTATAAAAAAATCATTATTTGTATTATTATTAATTAATCCACTTTTTTTTAAAATTTTTAATTTAAATCCTTTTTTTAAAGCTGAATTAGTAAATTTATTATAATTATATGGAGCATATCCTATATCAAATTTATTTAATTGTTTTAAATTAAATTTTCTTTTTTTTAAAAAAAAAATACTTTTTTTATTTAAATTTAATTCTTTTTTAAAAAAAAATTTTGCATAATTATTAATTATAAAAATACTTTCTTTATAAGAATTTATAAATTTGTTTTTATAAGAATTTATAATTTCTATGTTATATTTTTTAGCTAAATATTTTATTGATTCTAAAAAATTTAATTTTTCATATTCCATAAGGAAATTTACAACATTTCCTCCTTTTCCAGAACTAAAATCTTTCCAAATTTGTTTTAATGGAGAGACTATTAAAGAAGGATTTTTTTCATTAGAAAATGGACTTAATGCTTTATAATTAACACCAATTTTTTTTAAACAAATAAAATCACTAATTACTTCTTCTACTTTTGAGATTTCAAATATTTTTTCTATAATTTTTTTATTAATCATAAAATATCTTATATATTTATTTTTATATAATTAACTTTCTTAAAAAGATCTCATAAAAAAAAAATATAAATAATACTTATGTTTTAGAAAACTTATGTTTATAGAAAAAATAAATTTTTTTAAATTATGTCACATAAAACCAATTTAAATTTTTTATTTATTTTTTTTTTTTGGTTTAGTCAATTAATTTGTTTAGATACTAAAACTAGAAATTTTTTTTTTAATAAAAAAATAAATGATAAAGATAAGAAAGAGATCTCTAATAAGAGAAATTATAAAAAAATAAATGATAAAAAAATAAATGATAAAAAAATAAATGATAAAAAAATAAATGATAAAAAAATAAATGATAAAAAAATAAATGATAAAAAAATAAATGATAAAAAAATAAATGATAAAAAAATAAATGATAAAAAAATAAATGATAAAAAAATAAATGATAAAAAAATAAATGATAAAAAAATAAATGATAAAAAAATAAATGATAAAAAAATAAATGATAAAAAAATAAATGATAAAAAAATAAATGATAAAAAAATAAATGATAAAAAAATAAATGATAAAAAAATAAATGATAAAAAAATAAATGATAAAGATAAGAAAGAGATCTCTAATAAGAGAAATTATAAAAAGATAAAGATAAATAATAAAGAAATTTTTAATCCAGCTTTTTTTATTAAATCTCATATTAGAGATTCTCACAAATGGCATTTGTTTAAAAAAAAAGATAAAGATTATTTTATTCCATTACCTATAATTTTATTTGATAAAAAATTAATATTATTTTTGTCATCAAAATTTGATAAAGGAAAAAACTTAGTTTTAAAAAAAAACAATTATTATAGATTATTTAATGAAAAAATATATAAAACTAATTCAGAAGGATATTTAGAAATAGATGATAAAGGTTATATTCTTAATAAGAATCCTTTGGATTTTTCTATAACAAAAAATGTTTTTGCATTAATAATATCTTTAATTATCTTATTTTTAATTTTTTTTAAATTATCTTTAACTTATAAAAATAAACAACCAAAATCAAAATTTCAAAACATTTTAGAATATATAATTCTTTTTATAAGAGATAAAATAGCTATTCCTAATATAGGAAAACCTTATTATAAATTATATTTACCTTTTTTATTAACAATATTTTTTTTCATTTTAATAAATAATCTTATAGGTTTAATTCCTACAGGACCTAATCTTACAGGAAATATTAGCGTTACTTTCACTTTATCTACAATTGTATTTTTTACAATAATTTTTAGTGCTAACAAAGATTATTGGAAAGATTTTTTGACTCTGCCAGAGATTCCCTTTTTAGTAAGACTTTTATTAATTCCAATTGAATTATTTGGTTTATTTATTCGTCCTCTAACTCTTTGTATACGTTTATTCGCTAATATTACAGCAGGACATATAATTTCAATGAGTTTTATCTCTTTAATTTTTATTTTTAAAAATTTATTTTCAATAATTATATCTATACCTTTTTCTATTTTTATTTTTTTATTAGAAATATTAGTAAGTTTTTTACAAGCATTTATTTTCACTTCTTTATCCGCATTATTTTTAGGTATTTCTATGAAAATGGATTAATTAACTTTTATAATTACACTTATTCAGTAGATTTTAAAATCTAATCATTAGATTTTTTTAATTTATGGATTCAAATTTTGTCGGATTATCTGTTTTAGGTGCCGGAATAGCAGTAGTAGGTGCAGGATTAGGCATAGGAAAAATTGGAGGTTCTGCTATGGAAGCCATAGCAAGGCAACCAGAAGCTTCAAATAAAATACAAACTGCTATGATAATATCTGCAGCTCTTCTAGAAGGAGCATCTTTATTTGGAATAGTAACGGCTTTATTAGCCGTATTAAAATAATTAAATATGATATATGGATTTAATGACGCCTGCTTTAGGTTTAATATTTTGGCAATCAATAATATTTTTAATTTCATTTATTTTACTTAGCAGTTTTGCTTGGAAACCAATCAATAATTTTATAGAAAATCGTGAAAAATTTATTTTAGATTCAATAAATGATGCAAAAAAAAAAAAAAATCAAATAAAAGAAATAAAAAATAAAAAAAATCAAATAATAAAAAAAACTGAAATAATGAAAAATTTAATTATAAATGAAGCTTTTAAAAGAAAAAAAAAAATTGAAAAAGAAGCTAAAAAAAAAGCAATTTTAATATGTGATTCTTTAATAAAAAAAACAAATTTATTAATAAATAATAATAAAAAAATGGCTTTAGAAGAATTTAAAAAAGAAATATTAAATAATTCTATTATTCTTTCAGAAAGAATTTTAAAAAAAAAAAATAATTTTTTTGTTAAAGATTTAATCCAAAATATAATTTATTAAAAATGAATTTAAAATATAAAATTTCTGTTAAAAGAAATGTTAATTGTTTTTTTTTTTATGTTTCTTCTTATAAGAAAGAAATTTTTATAAAAAATGAAATAGAAAAAATTTTATTTATTATAAAATATAACCCTATTCTAAATAATTTTATAAAATATTCATTTTTAGAAAATGAATATTTTAGTTCTTTTTTTAAAAAAAAAAACTTTTTAATTTTAAAATTAATTAATTTAATTATTAAAAATAATTTAAATTTTTTATTTATTAATATTCTTTTTAATTATATTATATTGTTTAAATCTAAATATAAAATAGATAATATTTTTCTTTTTTCAAAAGAAAAAATTAATATATTAATATATAATGTTTTTTTAACACAAAAAAAAGTTTACCTTTATAAAAAAAAAACAATAATTATAAATAATTATATTAATACCAATATAATTGGCGGATTTATTATTAAAAAAAACTTTAATTATTATAATTTTACAATTAATAATTTTTTAAAAAAACATAATAATCTTTATGTTAAAAAAACATTATGCTGATATATCAGTTTTAATTAAAAAAAAAATTTCAGATTTTAATTATAAAAATGATATAATTGAATCAGGAATAATAATTAATATAGGAGATGGAGTCGCTAATGTTTATGGATTAAATAATGCAATTTATGGAGAAATAGTTGAATTTGAAAATCAAATAAAAGGAATTGTTCTTAATTTAGAAGAAGAAAATGTAGGAATTATCTTAATTGATCCTTTTAAAGGAATAAAAGAAGGTGATAAAGTTATAAGAACCGGAATGATATTTTCTATAAATGTGGGAGAAGGTATGTTAGGTCGTGTTATAAATAGTTTAGGGGTTCCTATTGATGGAAAAGGACCTATTTCTGGAGAAGTTTTTTTAATGCCATTAGAAAGAAAAGCCCCAGGGGTCATTTTTAGAGAACCTGTAATAGAACCTCTACAAACTGGTATAAAATGTATAGATTCTATGATACCTATAGGAAGAGGGCAAAGAGAATTAATAATAGGAGATAGACAAACTGGAAAAACAACTATAGCTATAGATACTATAATTAATCAAAAAAAATTTAAGGATATGGAAAATCCAGTTTATTGTATTTATGTCTCAATTGGTCAAAAAGCTTCAACTCTAGCTAGTATAGTTAAATTATTAGAAAAAAATGAGGCTCTCTCATATACAGTTATATTAACTGCAAATGCTTCAGATTCTGCTGCAATGCAGGTTTTTGCTCCTTTTTCTGGTACGGCAATAGGTGAATTTTTTAGAGATACTGGACGTTCCTCTTTAATTATATATGATGATTTATCTAAACAAGCCGTAGCATATAGAGAAATATCTTTATTATTACGTAGGCCTCCTGGAAGAGAAGCATATCCAGGTGATATTTTTTATTTACATTCACGTTTATTAGAACGTTCATCTAAAATAATAAGTGATAACAAAGTTGCATCTAAAATGAATGACATACCAAAAAGTATAAAAACAAAAATTTTAGGTGGGGGTTCTTTAACATCTTTACCAATAATAGAAACACAATCTGGTGATGTATCATCATACATTCCTACAAATGTTATATCAATAACAGATGGCCAAATTTTTTTAGAAACCAATCTTTTTAATTCAGGAATACGTCCTGCAATAAATGAAGGTATATCTGTTTCAAGAGTAGGTGCTTCAGCACAAATTAAATCAATGAAAAAAATATCATGTACTTTTAAATTAGATCAAGCTCAATTTAGAGAATTAGAATCTTTTTCTCAATTTGGTTCTGATTTAGATTTTATTACAAAAAATATTATTGAAAAAGGAAAAAGAAATATAGAAATATTAAAACAATCAATTAATTCTCCTTATAGATTAGGAAATCAAATAGCAATTATATATGCTGGTACAAATAATCTTCTTAAAGAGATACCAATTAATAAAATTAAAAATTTTGAAAAAATTTATTTAAATAATTTAAATGAAAATTATCCCGAAATAATAAATTTATTAGAAAAAGGTAAATTAAATAATAAAATTAGATCAATATTAAATAATGTTGTATTAACATTAATTAATAATTTTACATTTAAAAATTAATTTTTTTATTATGTCTAATTTAAAAGAAATAATAAGTAGAGTTAAAACAGTAAGTTCTATTATAAAAATGACAAATGCCATGAAAATGGTTTCGTCTGTAAAATTAAAAAAATTTAAAAATAAAATTATCAATTTAAAATTATATAAAAAAAAAATAGAAAAATTTTATTTTATTTTAATAAATAAAAAAAAAATAAAAATAAAAAAAAATAAAAAAAATATACTATTAATAATAATAACATCAAATCGTGGTCTTTGTGGATCTTTTAATAATTTTTTGTTAAAAACAATAGAAAAATTAATTAAAAAAAAATATTTTAAAGAAAATATATATCTATTTCCAATAGGAAAAATTGGAAAAAAATATTTAGAAAAAAAATATCAAATTTTTTTATATAATAATAAATTAATTGATAATCTTAATGAAGAAAATTTATCTACAATAGTAAACATTTTTTATAAGAAATTTTTAAAAGGTTTTTTTAGTGAAATAAAAATTATATATAATAATTATAAATTAATTTCAATTAAAAAAATTTTACCTTTTAAAAAAAAAAAAATATATAATCTCAATTATATTTTTGAACCTTATAAAAAAAAAATATTAAAATTTTTAATTCCTAAAATATTAAAAATAAAAATATATAATTCTATTTTAGAATCAATAACTTCAGAACATTTATCAAGAATGATAGCAATGCATAAAGCAAAAGATAATGGAATTAAAATAAAAAATGAATTATTATTTTTTTATAATAAATTAAGAAAAGAAAAAATTACAAAAGAAATTCTTGAAATAGTTGGAGGAATTTAAGTCTTTTTAAAAAAAAACTATGAAAAAAATTAGAGTTCGTTTTGCTCCTAGTCCAACTGGACCACTTCATATAGGAAGCATTAGAACAGCTTTATATAATTATTTATTTGCTAAAAAAAATAATGGAAAATTTCTATTAAGAATAGAAGATACAGATCAATCAAGATTGATGTTTGGTGCTGAAAATTATATAATTGAATCTCTTAAATGGTGTGGAATTAAGACTGATGAAGGTCCAACAATTAAAGGATATTATGGACCTTATAGTCAATCAGAAAGAAATAAAATATATAAAAAATATATAAAATATTTATTAAATAATAATTTTGCTTATTATGCTTTTGATAAAAAAAAAAAATTAGAAAAATTAAGAAATGATTATAAAAAAAATGGAGATTTTTTTTTATATAATTATTCTAATAGAAAAAAATTAGATAATTCGTTAAATCTTTCTAATGAAGAAACTTTTTACAAAATAAATAAAGGAATACCTTATGTTATAAGATATAAAATACCAAAATATTCTAATATAGAAATATTAGATCTTATTAGAGGTAAAATTTATATAAATTATAAATCATTAGATGATAAAATTTTATTTAAATCTGATGAAACTCCTACATACCATTTAGCTAATGTAATTGATGATCATTTAATGAACATTTCTCATGTTATAAAAGGTGAAGAATGGTTACCATCTATGCCAATAAATTTACTTTTATATAAATCTTTTGATTGGGATCCTCCATATTTTTTACATTTACCATTAATATTAAATCCAATAGGAAAAGGAAAAATTAGTAAAAGAAATATAAATAAATATATTTTTCCAATTTTTCCATTAAAATGGAAAAAAACTAAAGGGTATAGAGAATTAGGTTATTCTTATGAAGCTTTTATAAATATGTTAGTTTTATTAGGTTGGAATCCTGGAGGTTCAAAAGAAATTTTTTCTTTAAAAGAATTAATATCAATTTTTGATCTTAAAAAGATTAATAAATCTTCGGCTAAATTTAATTATAAAAAAACAAATTGGTTTAATAATAAATATTTACAATTAAAATCATCTAAAGATATTTTTTTTTTTTTTAAAAAAGAATTAAAAAAACGTAATATAATTTATATTAAAAATAATTTAATTTATTTAATTTTAAATATTTTTAGAAAAAAATTTTCATTTTTACATGAAATTGTTGATAACACAATTTTTTTTTTTAAAAAAAAAATAAAATATGATTTGTTTTGTATAACAAAAATACATACTAATAATAGTATTAAACATTTACATCAAATTAAAAATTTACTTTTATATGTAAAAAAATTTGATTTTTTAAATATAAAAAAAAAAATTAATAAATGTATTTTTTATAAAAATATAAATAAAAATTATATTCTACAGCTTTTACGTTTATCTATGGTAGGATCCTTAAAAGGATTAGATATATTTTTAATTATATCAATAATAGGAAAAAAAGAATCTATAAAACGTATAATAAAAATTTTTAATATTTTTATTATTTAATAAATAAAATCCAATAATTATAAAAGGAATACTTAATAATTGTCCTGTATTAAAAATTTTTATTGTAAAATATTCATTTTTTTGAGGTTCTTTTAAAAATTCTAAAATAAATCTAATTAAACAGAGAAAAAATAAATTTTTTTTAAATTTTTTTTTTTTTAAAAAAAAAATAATTATATTAGATAATAATAAATATAAAATAGATTCATATAATTGAGAAGGATGTCTTTTTATATGAAAAATCTTATCATAATGTATTTGTATAAAATATATAGAAAAAATTATATTGCATTTTTTTCCTAAAATTTCAGAATTAAATAAATTGCCTATCCTTATTAAGGAACTACTTAAAGTAAAAATAAGACAAATTTTATCACAAAGCCAATTTTTTTTTTTTTTAAAAAAAAATTTATTATATATTAATATTGATATTAATAAACCTATAGCGGCCCCATGACTAGATAATCCTTGATATCCTATAAATTTATAATTTTTTATAAAAAAAAAAAAATAAGAATTTATTTTCTTATGAATTGGAAAAATAGCTTCAATTATGTTTTTTTTAAAAAAAAAAAAATTATAAAATATTATATGAAATATTCTTGCTCCAAGCAGAAAACCTATTTGACTATATAATATAAAATAATCTATTTTTTTTAATCCTAATTCATTTTTTTTAAAAATTAAAAATATTTTTTTTACTCCAAAAAAAAAACATACTATAAATAGTATACTATATGTATATATATTATAACCACATATATTTATTAATTTAATTGGATCCCAATTAATATATAATATCATATAACTTTTATCATATAATATGTCTTTAAATTTATTTATTATTATAAAATTTACCTCTTATTTTAAAGTTTTTAATAAAAAAAACTATTAGTAAGTAATTTAATAATATTACCCTACCCTACCCGACCCTAAAAACTAATACTTTTATAAAAAAAATTTTATTACATTTATTTTTCTCAATCTTTTAAGAAAAAGAAAAATAATTATTATTAATATATAATTCTTAATTATAGAAGAATTCTTATCGAAATAATAAAACATTAAATGTTTATCTAGAAAATATATAAGATTTATTATTTTTTTTTTAATTATTAATAATTCAGAAATTCTTAAATTGGCTAATTTAGAACCTATAGTAAATACTAAAAAACTCTCTAAAAAAAAAGACTTATATTTTTTTATATTTAATTTTGGCATCTTTTATTTCACTTTTTATAAAAAAAATTATATAATTACTAAATCTCTAAGAAAAATGAGATAAATAATAATTATTTTTTATTTATATTAAATACTAATATACTATATCTTTTTTACTTAAAAAAAAGAAGTTTATTCATAATTTTTAATTAATTTTTTTATTTTTTTAAATAAAAAATTAAATTCTAATAATTTTAATCCAGGTTTTACAATTTCATTACTTTTTAGTATAAAATTCCATTTTTTTTTTTTTAAATTTAACATTTTTAAAATTTTTTTAGATGTAAAAGGTAAAAAAGGATTTGATAAATATCCTAATGCACCTATTATTTGTAAAGATATATATATAATAGTTTTAACTCTTTTTTTATTTAATTTAAATTTTTTCCATGGTTCTTCTAAAGTTAAATATTTATTACCTAAACGTGCTAAATTCATAAATTTAATAAGAGCATATTTAAAATTATATTTTTCTATAAAAAATCCTATTTTTAAAGTACTTTTTTTTATATTATCTAATATATATAAATCTTTTTTATATAATTTATCTGAATAAGGCACTTTTCCATTAAAATATCTCTTTGTAAGAACAACTACTCTATTAACAAAATTTCCTAAAATTGAAACTAATTCTGAATTATTTTTTTGTTTAAAATCTTTCCAACTAAAATTAGTATCTTTTGTTTCAGGCATATTAGAAATAAGTACATATCTTAAAACATCTTCTTTATTTGGAAAATCTTCTAAATATTCATGTAACCATACAGCCCACTTTTTAGAAGTAGATATTTTTTTATTTTCAATATTAAGAAATTCATTAGCAGGAACATTATCTGGTAAGATATAATTACCATGAATTTTAAGCATAATAGGAAATATTATACAATGGAATATAATATTATCTTTTCCTATAAAATTAATAATAGCAGTATTTGTATATTTCCAATATTTTTCCCATTTTTTCCCTTTTTTTAAACTCCATTCTATAGTAGAGGAAATATATCCTATAGGAGCTTCAAACCATACATATAAAACTTTTCCAATATTATTAGGAATTGGTATAGGTATCCCCCAATTTAAATCTCTTGTAATCGCACGAGTTTTTAATCCTTCATTAAGCAATGATTTTATTTGTCCATAAACATTTTTTTTAATTTTTTTTTTATTTTTTATACATTTTTCTAAAAAATTTTGATATTTATTTAATGGTAAATACCAATGTTTAGTTTTTTTTAAAATTGGTTTTACTCCAGTAAAATAAGAATAAGGTTTTATTAATTCTTCAGGAGAAATGGAAAATCCACATTTTTCACATTGATCACCATATGCTATATTATAATTACATTTAGGACATATTCCTAATATATATCTATCAGGTAAAAATTTATTGACTTTATTATCATAATAATGTTCAGTTTCTCTTTCAAGAATTTTTTTTTTTTTATAAAGTTTTTTAAAAAAAGATATAGATGTTTTATAATGTATTTTAGATGTAGTACGTGAAAAATTATCAAATAATATACCGATTTTTTTTAATGATTTTTTTATTAATATATGATATTTATCTACTATTTTTTTTTTAGTTAAACCTTCTTCTTTTGCTTTTATTGTTATAGGTACACCATGTTCATCTGTTCCAGAAATAAAAATAACTTTTTTACCATTATATTTAAGATAACGCACAAATATATCTGCTGGTAAATAAACTCCTGATAAATGACCAATGTGTATTGGTCCATTAGCATATGGTAATGCTGCGGTTACAGTATAACGTTTTTTATATATATTTTTATTTTTCATGTACTTCTTTTATATAAGTTCTAGACGATTTTATTGACGCTATTACTTCATTACTATTATGAAGTATAATATACTTAGGATTATATATATTTTTTATATATAAACTATCTCCTATATCTAAATTATTAATATTTAGATCTATATGATCTAATATATCATCAGTAATTATTTTAATTTTAATTTTATTTAAAAATAATTTATATTCCCCTCCTTTAGAAACTCCTAAAGAATGACCTACAGATATTATAGGAATTGAAATAATAATATATTTATCTTTTTTTAATTCAAAAAAATCTACATGTATAATTTCATCATTTATTGGATTAAATTGTATTTCTTTTAAAATAGCTTCTATTTTATTTTCATTTTTAATTGATAAAATTACTTTATATACTTTATAAGTTAAAATTATTTTTTTTAATATTGATAATAATAAATAAAATTTTATATTTTTATTTTTACTATATATTATACAAGGTATATAACCATAATTTCTTAATTCACTATTATATTTTTTTTTTATTTCTTTTCTTTTTTTTCCTTGAATATTTATACAATTCATTTAAATATATTATTTTTTTGTTATAAAATGCATAAATTCTGCAAAAATGTTTGCACAAGTTAAAATACTAATTTTAGTTAATAATTTTTTATTATCTATTTCCATTGTATTACTTACTATAAGTTCTTCTAAAAAAGATTTTTCTATATTTTTATATGCATTTTCTGATAAAACTGGATGAGTCACAATAGCTCTTATACTTTTAGCACCTTGGTTTTTAAACATATTTGTTACCATTAAAAGAGTATTTGCTGTAAATAATAAATTATCTATTATAAATAGATTTTTATTTTTTATATTTTCATATTTTATATTATTCATAAGTTTATTTTTTTTTTTAAAACAAAAAACGATATCAGTTTTTAAAAATTTAGCATATATATTTGCTCTATCAACTCCTATATTATAATTATAAGCTATTGATATATTATCTAACTTTTTTTTTTTTAAATATTTTTTTAAAATTATAGAATAATCTATATATTTTATATTAAAAATATATCGCATTAAATTTAAATCCATTGTAATAATTTTTTTTATTAAAGGAAAAGCCATTAAATGGCTAAATAAATGTTTTATAAAACAAAAATCATTTTTTATATTTAATTTAAAAAATGGAATAATTAAAATTATATTTTTTACTCCTACACGGAATGCTTCATTACACATAAATAATAATTCATTTACATCATCTATATGATGTAATATAGATCCAATTAAAAAAATACTATATCCTCTAACAGATTCAGAAAATTTTTTACTATATATTATATTTCCATAATAATGAGCTATTTCCTTTGAAAGGTTAAAACTCTTTTTCATTGAAAATAAAAAATATTTTTTTTTCATAAAAAAAAATATTTAATTTAATTACTATTAATATAAGTAATTTTAAAAAAAAAATTTATTATATTATAAATAATTTTAAAAATTAATAGTATATTTTATACTACTTTTGTTAAAATTTTTAATTTGGCACTGTGGCCGAGTGGCAAGGCAAAGGTCTGCAAAACCTCTTACAGCGGTTCAAATCCGCTCAGTGCCTCATTTTTTATGTAAAGGATTTTTTTTTAAAAAAAATAATAGTAGGTTAGATAAGTTTATATATTGTTAATAATTTAACGGATTATTACAACTTAATTTCTTACCTTCTAATAAGAGAACAAACTCTCCTTTTGGTTTTTTATTTTCAAAATAAAAAATTATATCATTTATATTTCCTATAATAGTTTCTTCAAATTTTTTAGAAATTTCTCTACAAAGAGAGATTTTTTTATTTATATTTCCTATATATTTTTTTATTATATATAAAGTATTTAAAATCCTATAAGGACTTTCATAAATAATAATGGTTCTATTCTCTTTACAAAGAATTTTTATTTTTTTTTTTTTAAATTGTTTATGCGGTAAAAAACCAATAAATGTAAATTCATTTATATTAAAACCTGAATTTATTAATGCTGGTATAAAAGCAGTAGCTCCTGGAATACAAGAAACTTTTATATTATTTTTTATACAATGTCTTACTAATAAAAATCCTGGATCAGATATAATTGGTGTACCTGCATCAGCAATTAAAGCTATATGATTTCCTTTTTTTAAAAATAAAATTATATTTAATATAATTTTATATTCATTATATGAATGATATGATTTTAAATTATTATTTATATTATAAAAATTTAATAATTTTTTAGAATTAATAGTATTTTCTGTTAAAATAAAATCTACTTTTTTAAGAATACGAATTGCTCTAAAAGTTATATCTTCTAAATTTCCTATAGGGGTAGGAACAATATATAACATAATATGATAAATTATTATTATGAAACAATATTTCATTTATATAATGAAATTTTTTTTTCAAAATTTATTTTTTTTGTTGTAAGTAAAGAAAAAAAAAATATTAAAGAATTAAATTTTATTTTTTGTGATGATAATTATTTAATTAATATTAATAAAAAATATCTTAATAAAAATTATTATACAGATGTTATTACTTTTGTAAATTATGAAAATAAAAATTTATATGGAGATATATTTATTAGTATAAAAAGAATTAAATATAATTCTTTTAAATTTAAAAAATTATTTTTTAATGAATTAAAACGTGTAATGATACATGCTTGTTTCCATTTAATAGGATATAAAGATAAAAATAAATTTGAAAAAAAAATAATGTATAAAAAAGAAAATTTTTATATATTTATTTTTAATAAAAAATATGTTTGTTAATCAATATGATGTAATTGTAGTAGGTGGTGGTCATTCTGGATCAGAGGCCGCTTTAGCGGCTTCTAATCTTGGATCAAGAACCTTATTAATTACAACCAATTTATATAATATAGGACAAATGTCCTGTAATCCCGCAATGGGAGGAATTGCAAAAGGACAAATTATTAAAGAAATTGATGCATTAGGAGGTTATTCAGGAATAATAACCGATAAAAGTATAATTCAATTTAGAATGTTAAATAAATCTAAAGGTCCTGCAATGTGGAGTCCAAGAGCTCAATGTGATAGATTCAAATTTTCTAAAGAATGGCGTTTAACTTTAGAAAAAAATGTAAATTTAGATTTGTATCAAGATACAGTGATAGATTTAATAATTAAAAATTATAAAGTAATTGGAGTAAAAACAATTTTTGGAATTTTTATTAAAAGTAAATCAGTAATACTTACAAATGGAACATTTTTAAATGGGATTATTCATATAGGAAATAAAAAAAATAATGGTGGAAGAATTTCAGAAAATTCTGTAAAAGGATTAACAGAAAAATTAAAAAAAATGGGATTTTTATCAGGAAAAATGAAAACTGGAACCTCTCCTAGATTAGATGGTAATTCATTAAATTATTCTAAAATGATTGAACAATTAGGAGATTCTCCTATAGAACCTTTTTCTTATTTAAGTAAATTAAATATAAAAAATAAAAAAAAATGTTATATTACATATACAAATGTAAAAACTCACAAATTATTACGTGAAAAATTTAATAAATCTCCTCTTTTTAATGGCAATATTAAATGTGTAGGTCCTAGATATTGTCCATCTATTGAAGAAAAAATTTATAGATTTTCTAATAAAGAAAATCACCAAATATTTGTAGAACCAGAAGGAGTTAACACTAGAGAAGTCTATATTAATGGATTTTCTACTTCTATGCCAGAAAAAATTCAATATAAGGCATTAATTACAATTCCTGGTTTTGAAAAGGCCAAAATGATTAGACCAGGATATGCCATAGAATATGATTATTTTCCTCCTACACAATTAAAAAATAATTTAGAAACAAAATTAATTGAAAATCTTTTTTTTGCTGGTCAAATAAATGGAACAACAGGATATGAAGAAGCAGCAGCACAAGGATTAATAGCGGGAATAAATGCTAATTTAAAAATTAATGAAAAAAAACCATTTATTATAAAACGTAATGAAGCTTATATAGGTGTACTTATTGATGATTTAATTTATAAAGGAACAGAAGAACCATATAGAATGTTTACTTCAAGAGCTGAATATAGAATCTTATTAAGACAAGATAATGCAGATGAAAGATTAACTAATATTGGAGAAAAACTAGGATTAGTTAGTTTTGATAGAATTAAAAAATTAGAAAAAAAAAGAAAAAAAATAAAAAAATGTTTATTTTTTTTTAAAAAAAAAAAAATAAATTATATTATAGCAAATAATTTTTTATCTAAAAAAGAAAATATTAAAATATGTGATTTATTATCTAGACCAGAAATTTATATAAATGATATAATAAAATATTCTTTAATAAAAGATTTTATAAAAAAAAATAATATAAATAAAAAAATTTTAGAACAAATATCTATTTTAATTAAATATAAAGGATATTTACTAAAAGAAGAAGAAAATGTAAAAAAAATGTTAAGATTAGAAAACATACGTATACCAAATAATTTTAATTATAATAAAGTTAAATCAATATCAATAGAAGCTATGGAAAAATTAATAAATTATAAACCTAATTCTATTGGAGAAGCATCTAGAATAAGTGGTGTATCTCCTTCAGATATAAGTATATTAATTCTTTTTTTAAGAAAAAAAATATGAAAAAAATTAATTTTTTAGAAAAAATTATAAAAAAAGATTTAGAATTAGGATTTCCTATAAAAAAATTACTTTTTAGATTTCCACCAGAACCTAATGGTTATTTACATATTGGGCATGCTAAATCTATTTATTTAAATTTTAAATTAGCAAAAAAATATAAAACTTCAGTAATTTTAAGATTTGATGATACTAATCCAATAGAAGAAGAAAAAAAATTTATTGATTCTATTAAAATAGATATTTGTTGGTTAGGTTTTAAATGTAAAAAAGAAACTTATGCTTCTAATTATTTTTATAAACTTTATTATTTTGCTAAACACATTATAAAAAATGGAAAAGCTTATGTAGATGATCAAAAAAAAAAAAAAATACAAGAACAAAGAAAAAATACTTTTGAATATGGTATAGATAGTCCCTATCGAAATAGATCAATAAAAGAAAATATTTTTTTATTTAAAAAAATGAAAAATGGATATTTTTATGACGGTGATTGTGTTTTACGTGCTAAAATAGATATGAAATCACCAAATATGAATCTTAGAGATCCTATAATGTATCGTATAATAAAAAAAAAATTACATTATAGAACAAATAATAAATGGTGTATATATCCTACTTATGATTGGACACATGGTCAATCAGATTATATAGAAAATATATCACATTCTTTATGTTCTTTTGAATTTGAAAATCATAAACCATTATATAATTGGTATTTAAATAATATAAAAAAAAAAAAGTTAATTCCTAAACAATATGAATTTTCTAGATTAAATTTAAATTATAATATTTTAAGTAAAAGAAAATTACAAATTTTAGTAAAAAAAAATATTGTAAATGGATGGGATGATCCAAGAATGCCAACTATCTCAGGACTTAGAAGAAGAGGTTATACTCCAGAATCAATAAATAATTTTATTAAAAATATTGGTATATCAAAACGTATCAATAATATTGATATATCTCTTTTAGAATTTAGTATTAGAAAACATTTAAATAAAATTTCATCTAGAGTAATGGTTGTATTTAATCCAATATTAATTATAATTGAAAATTATCCATCTGATAAAGTAGAATGGTTAAATTCTGAAAATAATCCTGAAGATATAAAAAAAACTTATAGAAAAATACCTTTTTCAAAATATCTATATATAGAAAATAACGATTTTATGGAAAAAATAAAAAAAAATTTTTTCAGATTATCTTTAGGTAAAGAAGTACGTTTAAAAAATGCTTATATATTAAAAGCTCATAATGTATATCGTAATTTAGATGGGAATATTAAAAGTATATATTGTACTTATGATAAAAATAGTTTATCTAAAACTGGTACTTCAAGTAAAAGAAAAATAAAATCTACATTACATTGGGTCTCTAAAAAATTTTTTATTAAAATTAGAATAAATATATATAAAAATATTTTTATAGAAAAAAATCCTGATATATTAAAAAATAATAATTTTATTAATTTTATTAATAATGATTCTTTTAAAACTAAAATTGCATATGCAGAACCTGCATTAAGAACAGCTACTATTAAAAATAAATTTCAATTTCAACGAATTGGATATTTTTGTTTAGATAAAAAAAGTAATAACAAAAATTTGTTGTTTAATAAAACAATAAATATAAAATAATTTAATTATTTTATAATTAATTTAATTATATTAACAGGACATATTGTAGAAGCTATTTTACATTTTAAATATGTAAAATAATTATTTGTTTTTAAAATATAAAAATTTTTTTTTTTAATAGAATTTAATAAAAATGATTTTCCATCTGTCTTAGACATTTTAAAATGTAATGGAGAAGATTCTATACAATAATTACAACCTATACATTTTTTCCTTTGAAAGCTTATTATAAACATTAATTTTCAATTATTTTATATAATTTATCTGATAATTTAATATTAAAATTAATAGGAAAAGTACAAATATCTCCTTTTAATGCTAAATTAGTTTTTATATCATTTACCATTAATGATTTTACATTAGTTTTTTTTAATCCAGTATTAGTACCTATAATATAAATATTATCATTTAATTTTAAATTAAATGATTCTATTATAAATTCCCCTATCATAGATTTTTTATAAAATTTTTTTACTTTTCCTAAATAAATTTTTTTATTAGTATAAAAGTAATCTCCTTTATTAGACCATTCTTTAATTGTTTTTCCTAAATAGTAACCACTATAAAATCCTCTATTATAAACACTATTTAATTTTTTAACCCAAAAATTAATTTTAGATTTTGTAATTTTTTTATTGTTTAATATATAATCTATAGCTTCTCTATAACATGAGGTAGTATTTGCAACATATTCAGGAGAACGCGCTCTACCTTCTATTTTTAATAAACTAATTCCAGTATCTATAATTTTATCTAAAAAATTTATTGTACATAAATCTTTTGATGACATCAAATATTCATTATCAACATCTATAGAAAATCCATTATCTTTATCTATTAATGTATATTTTTTTCTACAATTTTGTTTACATGATCCTCTATTTGCAGAAGAGTTATATGAATGTAAACTTAAATAACATTTTCCTGAAATTGCCATACATAATGCTCCATGACAAAATATTTCTATTTTAATTAAATTTCCTGATGGACCTATTATATTTTTCTTTTTTATATTAGAAATAATATTTTTAATTTGTATTAAACTTAATTCACGACTTAATACTATAGTATCAGAAAAAAAAGAATAAAATTTAATACTTTCAATATTTGTTATATTTAATTGTGTAGATATGTGTACTTTTAGATCAATTGATTTAGCATAATTAATTATTGATTGATCCATTGCTATAATTGCATCTATTCCAAATTTTTTAGCATTATTTGCTATTTTTTTTATTAAAAAAAAATCATGATCATATATAATAGTATTTATTGTTAAATATGTACGAATATTATTATAATTACATTTTTTTACTATATAAGGAATATCAGAAATATAAAAATTTTTAGCAGATCTTGCACGCATATTTAATTGATCTAATCCAAAATAGATAGAATCAGCTCCAGAATTAATAGCGGCTTCTAAAGATTCTAAACTTCCTACAGGGGCCATAAGTTCTAATTTTTTATATGTATGCATAAATATATTTTATATTAAATATATACTATTATAATTATGAATAGTGAAATAATGAATTTATTAAAAAAAAATAAAATACCTCATGCTTTATTTTTTTTAGGTCCTGAAGGTTGTGGAAATTTAATTACAGCTTTAAATTTTTCTAAAAAAATTTTATGTAAAAAAAATAATAATTCTTGTTTGTTAAAATTTAAAAAAATTCAACATCCAGATTTACATTTTTTATTTCCTTTCCCAAAAGGGGGAATTTACAATAATTATTTAATTAAATGGAGATTGTTTTTAACAAAAAAACCTTACGGAGATTTATCAGATTGGATAAAATTAATAAAATCATATTATAAACAATGTTTAATACATAAAGAACAGATAAATAATATTATTAATATAATTAACTATAAAAGTTATGAAAGTGAATATAAAATAATAATATTATGGATGCCTGAACAATTAACACTTTATTCAAGTAATAAATTACTAAAAATTTTAGAATTTACTCCTAAAAAAACAATTTTTATATTAGTTGGTGTAAATGACAATTTAATATTACCAACTATAAAATCTAGAGTTAATATTATACGTTTTAATAAATATTCTTTTAATTATATAAAAATATATTTAGAAAAAAAATTCTATATTGATAGATATCAATCAAAATTGATAGCATCGAAATCAGAAGGAAATTTAAATAAAGCTTTAAAAAAATTAAATAATATACAAGAAAAATATTTAGAAATTAATTTTGTTACCTGGATAAGGCATTTATTTTTACTTAAAAAAAAATTTTTTATTTTAAATAAAATAATTGATTTTTCAAATCAAATAAATTTTTTTAGTAAAGAAAAAAAAAAAAAATTTTTTCTATTTTTATTAGAAATTTTTAGAAAAGCTTTTATATATAATTATAATAATCTTTTAATAAAAGAAATACCTATTACTTATAATAAATTTAATTGGTATAATTTTTGTATTTATATAAATACAAAAAATATAGAAAAAATAAGCATGGAAATAAATAAAGCTATTTACGATATAGAAAATCATGCTATGGTTAAAATAGTATTTTTAGATTTATCATTAAAAATAAATAAATTAATTTAAATGAATTATATAAGAAATTTTTGTATTATTGCTCATATAGATCATGGTAAAAGCACATTAGCTGATCGTTTATTAGAATTTACTAATACTATATCAATAAAAGAAAAAAAAAATCAATTACTTGATAGTATGGATCTAGAAAGAGAAAGAGGAATTACAATAAAAAGTCATCCAATTCAAATGGAGTATGAATATAATGAAAAAAAATATATACTAAATTTAATTGATACACCAGGTCATGTTGATTTTTCTTATGAAGTATCTAGTCTATATCAGCTTGTGAAGGTGCTTTACTTATAATAGATGCAACTCAAAGCATACAATCCCAAACAATTTCTAATTTATATCTTGCTTTATCAAAAGACCTTACTATAATTCCTATTATAAATAAAATAGATTTACCTAATTCTAATATTGAGTTAGTAAAAAATGATATAATAGAATTATTAGGATGTAATCAAGATGATATAATTTGTACAAGTGCTAAAAAAGGAATAGGTATAAAAAATATATTAAATTCTATTATTAGTAGAATTCCAGCTCCTAAGGGAGATATTAAACTTCCTTTACAAGCTATTATATTTGATTCTATATATAATACATTTAGAGGTGTACAAACATATTTTCGTATTAAAAATGGTACTCTAAAAACAGGTCAAAAAATAAAGTTTATGTCAACAAATAATGTTTATAATGTTGAGGAAATTGGAATATTTAAATTAAAAAATATAAAAAAAAAAATGCTTAATGCAGGTAATGTAGGTTATTTAATTGCTGGAATAAAAAATCCTTCTGAAGTAAAAGTAGGAGATACATTAACAGAAGTTAAAAATCCAGCAAAAAAACCTATAGGAGGATTTAAAGAAGTAAAACCAATGTTATTTGCAGGAATATATCCTAGAGAAAATGAAAAATATAAAGAATTAAGAATTGCTATAGCAAAATTACATTTAAATGATTCTTCTTTATCATTTACACCAGAAACATCCTATGCGCTAGGAACTGGTTTTAGATGTGGTTTTTTAGGTATGCTACATATGGAAATAATGAAAGAAAGACTTGAACGTGAATATAATATAGATGTTATTACTACTCTTCCAAATGTACATTATAATGCTTATTTAAAAAAGAGTTCAAAAAATCCATTATTAATTAATAATCCTTATGATTTACCTGATAAAAATCAATTAGAAAAAATTGAAGAACCTTATATAAAAGCTTATATAATAACTATTGCTAAATACATAGGGGGAATAATGCAATTATGTATTGAAAAAAGAGGAGTAATAAAAAATCAATCATATATCACTAATAATAGAGTGGAACTTATTTTTGAATTACCTCTTTCTGAGATTATTTTTGATTTTTATGATAAATTAAAAACCCTATCTAAGGGTTATGCTTCTTTTGATTATACTCATTTAGAGTATAGAAAATCAGATATGGTTAAAATTGATATTTTAATAAATGGAAAAATTGTAGATGCTTTATCAACATTAGTACATATAAAAAATTCTTTTTCAATAGGAAAAAAAATATGTAACAACCTTAGTAAAATAATTCCAAAACAACAATTTGAAATACCTATTCAAGCAGCTATAGGTAAAAAAATTATTTCTAGAGAAACCATTAGATCACTTCGTAAAAATGTTATTTCTAAATGTTATGGAGGAGATGTTACTAGAAAACGTAAATTATTAGAAAAACAAAAAAAGGGTAAAAAAAAAATGAGAACAATTGGTTGGGTAGATATACCTCAATCTGCTTTTATTTCAATTTTAAAATTTTAAAATATATTTTTAAAATATATTTTTAAAAATAAAAAATAAATTATATATTTATATAATTCCTCAGTAGCTCAGTTTGGTTAGAGCACCTGACTGTTAATCAGGGTGTCGCTGGTTCGAATCCAGCCTGGGGAGCATAAAAAAAATATTATGACTCCTAGACTTAGACAAATATCAGCTATGTTAAATATAATATTAAAAATTATTAATTCATAATTTTTATTAATTATTAATTTAAAAAATGGAAAATATAACATATCTACAACACAACCACACATAAAAAAAGAATATCCTTTTTTTAAAAAAAATTTAGAAATTCCTTCATAACCTGTCCAAGTATTATTCTTAAAGAAGACTCCTTTATTAAAAAAAATACCATAAAAAAAACAATCTAATAAATTACTAATAGAACCAGCAAATAATAAACATATTGATATTTTAAAAAAAAAAGATGTTTTATTATTTTTTTTTAAAAAAAAATAAAAAAAAATAACAATTATTATTGTTTTAATTATACTAATAATTATTTTTTCTAGATATCCAAATCTCAAATTAAAACCATATGCTATACCAGGATTTTCTATAAAAAAAAATTTAAACCATTTAAATATTTTTATACTCTGTCCTAATTTAAAATGTGTTTTAACATAAATTTTTAAAAATTGATCTAAAATTATTAAATTTAATGTAATTAAATAATATTTAATCAATATTTAGAGGTTTCTTTTTAAGAAAATTTTAAATTTCTTATTTTCAATATATAAAAATATTCCATATTTTAAATTTTTAATTAAAATTAATTCTGAAGTAAGTGTTTCTTCACAAATATGTTTTTTATTATTTTTTATTATTTTTTCTAAAAACTTAGAAGTTTCTATATATAATAAAATTTTATCTGTAATTTTATATTTATAATATTTTCTTATATTTTGAATTTTATTTATTAATTCTCTAGATAATCCTTCTTTTTTCAGATCTTCTGATATATTAGTATCTAATGCTACAGTAATTCCATTATAACAAATAGCGCTCCAACCTTGCATATATTCTGTTAATATATATACATCTTTTTTAGAAAGACATATTTTATGATCATGTATTTTTATTATAAAAAAATAAACATTTTCTATATTTTTTATTTCTTTTTTATTTAATTTACTTATTAATGAATTAATTAAATTTATATTTTTACCAAATTTAGGTCCAAGTAATTTATAATTTATTTTAATTGTTTTTTTTGTAAAATTATACATTTTTTTATTTGATAAAAATTTAATATGTTTTATATTAACTTCTTTTTTTATTATATTTATAATAAAATTTTTTTTTGGGGGAAAATTATTGATTAATATCAAGGCTCTTTTTAAAGGTTGTCTAACTTTTATTTTTTCTTTTTTTCTTAATGAAAAAATCATTGATGTTATATCTTTAGCTATACTCATTTTTAATTCTAAATTTTTATCTATAGTAGAAATATTATATTTAGGATAATATGATAAATGTACACTTTCAAAAGGCTCTAAAGTATTTTTTAAATTTTTATAAAAATTATCCATAAAAAATGGAGCGATAGGAGATGATATTTTATATATTGTTAATAAACAAGTATACAAAGTTTGATATGCAGAAATTTTATTATTTGTATAATTTCCTTTCCAAAATCTTCTTCTAGATAAACGAATATACCAATTACTTAAATTATCTATTACAAAGACTTCAATTTTACGTGCTACTTTTGTAGGTTCATAATTATTATAATTATTATATGTTTTTTTTATAAGTGTATTCAATTCTGATAATATCCATTTATCAATAGTTGGCCTATTTTTTAATTTTATTTCTTTTTCTTTATATTTAAAATTATCTATATTAGCATAGATTGCAAAAAAAGAATAAACATTATATAATGTTCCAAACAATTTTTTTTTTATGTTTTCTATTTTTTCTATATTAAATTTAATATTCCCCCATGGGGAAGAATTTGATATAAAATACCATCTAATAGTATCAGGACCATATTTTTTTATAATTTCAAAAGGATTTATAGTATTTCCTCTACTTTTAGACATTTTTTTACCTGTTTTATCTAAAACTAATCCATTAGATATAACATTTTTAAATGAAATTGAATTAAATAATATACAAGATATTGTATGTAATGTAAAAAACCATCCTCTTGTTTGATCAACACCTTCACAAATAAAATCAGCAGGAAAAAATTTTTTTTTATCAATTAAAAATTGATTTTCAAAAGGATAATGTAATTGTGCATATGGCATAGCACCTGAATCAAACCAAACATCGATAATATCAGATTCTCTAATCATAGGTTTTTTATATTTAGATAATAATATTATATTATCTAAATTATGTTTATGCAAATCTATACTATTATAATTTTTTTCTGACATATTTCCTATAATAAAATTTTTAAAAGGATTGTAACTCATAAAACCTTCTTTAACAGATTTCTCTATTTCATTTATTAATTCTTCTATAGATCCTATAACTATTTCTTCATCTCCTTTTTTTGTACGCCAGATAGGTAAAGGTATTCCCCAAAATCTAGAACGCGATAAATTCCAATCAGTTATATTTTCTAACCAATATCCAAATTTTTTTTTACCTGTTGATTTGGGTTTCCAATTTATAAATTGGTTTAAATATAACATTTCTTTTTTTAAAGAAGTTGTTTTAATAAACCAAGAATCCAAAGGATAATATAATATCGGTTTTTGTGTACGCCAACAATGAGGATAAGAATGAATATATTTTTCGATTTTAAATACTTTATTTAGTTTTTTTAAAAATAAAGCTATTTCCAAATCAACTGATTTATCAGGACGTTTATCATAACTATAATATTCATTTTTTACAAATTTTCCACTAAATCCATAAGGGGTTTCTTTTATAAATTTTCCTTCCATATCTACTAATGGTATAGGAATTTTATTTTTATCTAAAATTAACATTGGAGGAATACCATTTTTTTTAGATAAAAAAAAATCTTCTTCTCCAAATGTAGGGGAAATATGAACTATTCCAGTTCCAATTTTTTTATTTACAATATTACCGGATATAATTTTAAATGCTTTTTCTTTATTTTTATATGGTAAAAACCAATCAATTAATTGTTCATAACAACTTCCAATAAGTGTTTCTCCTTTAAATACATTTAAAACTAAATATGGAATTTTATTTTGTTTTATTTCTTTTAATTCTTTTTCATTACTTACAGGGAAAAAATTTTTGTATAAAACTTTTTTAATTAATTTTTTAGCTAAAATTATATTTATTTTTGAAAAAGAGTAAGGATTATATGTAGATATTACTACATAATCTATATTTATTCCTACTGTTAATGCAGTATTAGAAGGTAAAGTCCATGGGGTTGTTGTCCATGATAATAAATATATATCTCCATTTATTTTTTTTAATTTTTTGGGAAGTGTATTTTTTTTTGATTTAAATTGAACTATTATTGTTAAATCTGATTTTTTTTTATAAGCCCCTGGAATATTTAGTTCATGTGAACTTAATCCTGTACCTGCAGCAGGAGAATAAGGTTGTATTTTATATCCTTTATATAAAATTTTTTTTTTATAAATATTTTTTAATAACCACCAAATAGTTTCTATATATTTAGTTTTAAATGTAAAGTATGGTTTATCTAAATAAATCCAATAACCAAGATGTTTACTTAATTTATTCCATTCGTTAGAATAACGCATTACAGCTTCCTTACATTTTTTATTAAATGTATATATACTTATTTTTTTACCTATATCCTTTTTAGTAATACCTAATTTTGTTTCTACAACTAATTCCACTGGTAATCCATGTGTATCCCAACCTGCTTTACGAGTTACTTTTTGCCCTTTTAAAGTATTATATCTACAAAATATATCTTTTATTGTTCTAGATAGAATATGATGTATTCCAGGGGAGCCGTTAGCAGAAGGAGGACCTTCATAGAAGACATATAATTTTTTATTATTTCTATAAATAATACTTTTTTCAAAAATTTTATTTTTTTCCCAAAAACATCTTATTTCATTTGTTATCTTATCTATTTCTAGATTTTTATATTCTTTAAACATAACCAGACACGTGTATAAATAGTTTTTTTAACATTTAAATATTATTTATTAATAATTTAAATATTATCAGACTTTATTAAATTTTAATTCGCAAGAATATATCTAATTGTTCTAGAATGAAATGTAGTCTGCCTATAGCTAGTTTTAATATAAAACCTAAAAATATTGTTACCCCCCCTACGGGAATATAAAAAAAAAATTATTACCTAATGAAGTATTAACAGATTATAAAGTAGCGGAGACAGGACTCGAACCTGTGGCCTTCGGGTTATGAGCCCGACGAGCTACCAACTGCTCCACCCCGCGATTTATTATATAAATATACATTTTTTTAAAAATAAAAAAAAGCTTTTTTTTATTTTAAAAAATTGCTAGCATACTTTGTAAGTAAAATAAAATCATTTACAGATAATTGTTCAACTCTTTTTTTCAAAATAGGATTTTTATAAAAATCAGGAGATAACGATAATATTTTTAATGAATTATATAATTTTTTTCTTCTATAAAGAAAAGCAGTTTTAACTATTTTAAAAAAAATTTTAATATTAATATTGTTTGTTTTTTTTAACATTCTTACAACAGCCGATTTTACCTTAGGTTTAGGTATAAATACCGTATTATTAACTGTAAATAAGTATTCTATTTTATAGAATGTTTGCATTATTACAGATAATTTACCATAGTTTTTATTCATATGTTTAGAGGTAATACGATCAGCAACTTCTTTTTGAAACATTCCTATACATTCTGGTATATATTCACGATATTTAATTATAAAAAACAATATTTGTGATGATATATTATATGGAAAATTTCCAATTAATGTAAAAGAATATAAAAAAAAATCCTTTGGTTTCCAATTTAAAAAATTTTTATGAAAAATATTATTTTTTATAATAGGATATTTCATTTTAAGATATGAAACATATTTTTTATCTATTTCTATAAGAAATAAATTTTTATTATTTAATAATAAATATTGTGTTAATATACCCATTCCTGGGCCAATTTCTACAATATTTTTTGATTCTTTAAAAGAAATACTATTTACTATTTTTTTAGCAATATTTTTATCATGTAAAAAAAATTGACCTAATTTTTTTTTTAAAAACATATTTATATAATTTTAATTATATTAAATTTAGTAAAACGTTATTTATTTATACTTAAAAAATGTCTATTTACAAAGTAAAAGGAAAAATTCTACAGATTATAGGTCCAGTAATTGATGTTTCATTTAAAAATGTTTCATCATTACCTATGATATATGATTCTTTAGAAGTTTTTAATCATAAAGGAAATAAAATTATACTTGAGGTACAACAGCATATTGGAGAATGTACGGTACGTTGTATATCTATGGATATAACTGATGGCTTAAAAAGGGGACAAGATGTTTTTTCTATAGGAAGTCCTATTAGTATGCCAATAGGTGAAGAAATAAATGGAAGGGTATTTAATGTTGTAGGTAATACTATAGATGGTTTAGGTGACTTAAATAAGTCTAAAAAAATTTCTATTCATAAAAATCCACCAAAATTTGAAGAATTATCAACAAATATTAATATATTATATACAGGTATAAAGGTAATTGATTTAGTAGAACCTTATATAAAAGGTGGAAAAATAGGTTTATTTGGTGGTGCTGGTGTTGGAAAAACGGTTTTAATCCAAGAGTTAATTAATAATATTGCTAAAGGATATGGAGGATTATCTGTTTTCGCAGGTGTAGGAGAAAGAACTAGGGAAGGAAATGATCTTTTAAGAGAAATGATTTCTTCTGGAATAATAAAATATGGTTCTTCTTTTTTAGAAGATATGAAAAAGGGCAAATGGGATCTCTCTAAAGTTGATAAAAAAGAATTAAAAAAATCTAAAGCAACATTTGTCTTTGGCCAAATGAATGAACCACCTGGAGCAAGAGCAAGAGTAGTATTATCTGGATTAACATTAGCTGAATATTATAGAGATTATGGTAAAGGAAGAGATGTTCTATTTTTTATAGATAATATATTTCGTTTTACTCAAGCAGGATCTGAGTTATCTGCATTATTAGGTAGAATGCCTTCAGCTGTGGGATATCAACCTACTTTAGCATCTGAAATGGGTACTATGCAAGAACGAATAACATCTACTAAAAATGGATCTATAACATCTATACAAGCTGTTTATATTCCTGCAGATGATTTGAGTGATCCAGCCCCAGCAACTACTTTTTCTCATTTAGATGCTACAACTGTTTTATCAAGAAAAATATCATCTTTAGGTATATATCCAGCTGTAGATCCATTATCTTCTACATCACGTATATTATCTAAAGAATTTATAGGTAATGATCATTATTTATGTGCACAACGTGTAAAACAAATACTTCAGCGTTATCAAGAATTGCAAGATATAATAGCTATATTAGGAATAGAAGAATTATCTGAAGAAGATAAAATTATTGTTCATAGAGCTAGACGTGTACAAAGATTTTTATCTCAACCATTTCATGTTGCTGAACAATTTACAGGTATTACTGGAAAATTAGTAAATATAAAAGATACAATAGAAGGATTTAATCTTATTTTAGATGGCCAACTTGATAATATAGCAGAAGTTCATTTTAACTTAAAAGGAACAATAAATGAAGTAATTGATTCTTCAAAAAAAAAATTGTAATGTTTATTTATTATACATGAAAATATTAATTTTAAAAAAAGAAACAACACTTTTTGATATAGAAGGATACGCCGTATTTTTACCTTATGAAGAAGGTAAATTTGAAATATTAAATAATCATTGTTCAATGATATCAATGATATCATATGGTATACTAAAAATTTATAGTAGTTTTTTTATTGATAAAAAATTATATCATAATAATGATGTAAATATATCATATATTGATAATACAACAATTATAAAAATTAAAATAAATTATGGTTATTTAAACATAAATAATAATAGATTAACTATATTAATATAATTATACATTTATGGATGATATTTTTTCAAAAATAAAATTTATTATAATAGAAAAATTAGGGGTAGATGAAAAAAAAGTTATTCCTGAAGCTAGTTTTCTAAATGATTTGGGGGCTGATTCATTAGATGAAGTAGAACTAATTATGGAATTTGAAAAAAAATTTGATATAATTATATCTGATGATATAGCTGAAAAAATTATTACTGTAGATGATGCAAATAAATATATAAAAAAATATATTTCTTCTAAAAAAGAAGATAATTAATATGAATAAAAAAGTTGTAATAACTGGAATTGGGGCAATAACTCCTATTGGTAATAATATTAAAGAATATTGGGATTCATTAATAAATGGAATAAGTGGATCTACTCCTATTAGTTATTTTAATACTAAGTATTTTAAAACAAAATTTGCATGTCAAATTAAAAAATTTGATCCTGATAATTTTTTTTCTATAAAAGAAAAAAAAAAATTAGATCCTTGTGCTCAATATGGATTAATAGCGTGTGAAGAAGCTATATTTGATAGTGGATTAATTTTAAAAAAAGAAAAAAAAGATAGAATTGGAGTTGTTTGGGGATCTGGACTAGGAGGAATATCAAATTTTGAAAATGAAGTATTTAATTATGCAAATAATAAAAAAAAAACACGTTTTAATACTTTTTTTATACCTAAAATTTTAATAGATACTATTGGAGGATTAATATCTATTAAATATGGAATATTGGGTCCTAATTATTCAACAGTTTCTTCTTGTGCTTCATCAGCTAATGCAATAATTGATGCGTATCATTTAATATGTTTAGATAAAGCCGATATTATAATTACGGGAGGATCAGAAGCAGCTATTACACAAACTGTAATAGGTGGTTTTAATGCATTAAATGCTTTATCTACAAATAATTTTAATTATAAAACTGCTTCTAGGCCATTTGAAAGAGATAGAGATGGATTTGTTTTAGGAGAAGGATCTGGATGTCTTATTCTTGAAGAATATAATCATGCCGTATCTAGAGGAACTAAAATATATGCTGAAATAGGTGGGGTGGGAATGTCTTCAGATGCATACCATATAACATCACCAGATCCAAATGGATTTGGAATAATTCAAGCTATGAATTTAGCTATAAAAAGTGCAAATATTAGTAAAAATAAAATAGATTATATTAATACACATGGAACTTCTACTATAAAAGGAGATATTACTGAAATAAAAGCTATAAAAAAAGTTTTTGGAAAAAAAATATATAATATTAATATTAGTTCTACTAAATCTATGACTGGTCATTTACTTGGAGCGTCATGTGCGATAGAATCAATAGCATCTATTTTAAGTATGAAATATAATATAATTCCACCTACTATTAACCATAAAAATTATGATGATAAAATAGATATTAAAATTAATTTAACTTTAAATAAAGCACAAAAAAAAAATGTTTTAATGAGCATATCTAATACATTTGGATTTGGAGGTCATAATATTTCAATATTATATAAAAAAATAAATAATTAAAAATGTGTAACAATAGTTTACCAGAATATGCTTTTATAGGACGTTCAAATGTGGGAAAATCTAGTTTAATAAATTTAATTATAAATAAAAAAAATTTAGCTAAAACATCTTCTTATCCAGGAAAAACAACATCAATAAATAATTATTTAATTAATAATAAATGTATTATAGTAGATTTACCAGGATATGGATATTATAGACGGTCTAAATTAATGAAAAATAATTTTTTAAAAATTATTAAATTTTATATTAGAAACACAAAAAATTTAATATGTTTATTTCAATTAATAGATATAAGAATACCTCCTCAAAAAAAGGATTTAAATTTTATCAAATGGCTTTATAAAAAAAAAATTTTTTTTTGCATAATATTTACTAAAATTGATAAAATTAGTAATTTTGTTTTAAACAAAAATATTTTTTTTTATAAAAAAAAAATATATAAAAAATATAATTATTTAAATCGTTTTTTTAAAACCTCTATAAAAAAAAAAAAATATAAAATAAATATAATTAATTATATTAATAAATTAAATTTTATTTTTAATAAAGGAAACTAAATATTCCTAAATCATAAGATTTTAAACCCAATCCAAATATACTGCCTTTGCATACTTCTGTAATCAATGATTTATTTCTAATTTTTTCTCTACAAAATATATTTGTAATATGAACTTCAATTACAGGAGTAGATATAGATTTTATAGCATCTGCTATAGCAAGAGAAGTATGAGTATATGCACCTGGATTAATTATAATACCATGGTATTCAAAACCTATATAATGTAATATATCAATAATTTCACATTCATAATTACTTTGATATAAAAAAATATTAGCCTTAATAGATTTTTTTAAAATCAAAAGATGTTCTTCAATTTTTTTATTACCATATAATTCTGGTTCTCTTTTACCTAAAAGATTTAAATTTGGGCCATTTATTATTGCTATTTTTTTCATAAAATTATTATTTATTTATATATAATAATAATATAATATAATTATGTATAGAACAAATAATTGTGGAGTATTACGTTTAAAAGACGTAGGTAAAAACGTGATAATGTCTGGATGGATTAAAAAAATTAGAAATTTAGGATCTATAATATTTATAGATCTAAGAGATATGTATGGAATAACACAATTAAATTTAATTAATTATTTTAATAATAAAAAAAAAATAAATAATTTAGGAAGGGAATTTGTTATTAAAGTTGAAGGTCAAGTAATAGAAAGATTCTCAAAAAATTTTAAAAATCCTACAGGAGAAATCGAAATTTTAGTTAAAAAATTAAAAATATTAAATAATTCTTTGGTACCTCCTTTTCAAATTGAAAATAACACTGATGGAAATGAAGATATTAGAATGAAATATAGATATTTAGATATACGTAGAGATATTATTAAAAATAATATTATACTTCGTCATAATCTATATATAGAAATAAGAAATTTTTTTTTAAAAGAAAATTTTCTTGAAATAGAAACTCCTATACTTATTAATCCAACAACTGATGGTGCAAGAAATTTTTATGTTCCTTATAGAAAAAAACCGGGTTTTTTTTATTCTTTATCTCAATCTCCTCAATTATTTAAACAATTACTTATGATAGGGGGTATAGATAAATATTTTCAAATTGTTAAATGTTTTCGTGATGAAGATTTTAGATCAGATCGTCAACCTGAATTTACACAAATTGATTGTGAAATGTCTTTTGTAGATGAAAATGATATATTAAATATTTTTGAAAAATTTATACATTTTTTATTAAAAAAAATAAAAGGAATAAATTTAAATAAATTTCCAATTTTAACATACGAAGAAGCCATGAATAAATATGGTTCAGATAAACCTGATATACGTTTTGATATGAAATTATTTGAATTAAATGATTTTTCAAATCAAAAAGAATATATAATGGGTATATCTCTTCCTGTTTGTTTTAATTATAAAATAATAGAAGAAATATTATTTTTTTTTAAAAAAAAAAAAATTAAACAATTAATTTGGATAAAATATCTTAAAAAAGAGAAATTTAAATCTTCTATAGAAATTAATATTAATTTAATTAAAAATTGGGCTAAACGTATTAATTCAAAATGTGGAGATTTATTAATAATATTATTAGGTGAAAAAAATATAATAGTAAAAAACTTAGGTTTATTTCGTATAAAAATGTCAAAACGTTTAAATTTAATAAAAAATAAAATATTTTCCCCTTTATGGATAATAAATTTTCCATATTTTAAATGGAATAAAGAAAAATCATGTTATAATTCTTTACATCATCCATTTACCTCTCCAGAGATTATAGATATTAAATTTTTAAAAGAAAATCCCGAAAAAATTAAATCAAAATCTTATGATCTTGTTATTAATGGAAAAGAAATTGGTGGAGGATCAATACGTATTAATAATAATAAAATACAAAAAATTATATTTAATCATTTAGGTTTTTCTAAAAAAAAAATAGAAAAAGAATTTGGATTTTTAATAAAATCTTTTAAATATGGAGCTCCTCCCCATGGAGGAATTGCCTTTGGATTAGATAGATTAATTTCTGTTTTTGCTTACAAAGAGAATATACGTGATTTTATTGCATTCCCTAAAGGTCAGGATGGAAAAGATTTAATGATAGAATCTCCTTCTAAGAGAGAATAAAAAGAACTTAAAAATAAGAAATTTCATTTAAATTTTTTTTTTACTAAATAAAGAATTATCCAATATGGAATAATAATTGCAAAAAATATTATACACCAAAAACCAGATATACTTATTAAGAAAAATAATAGAAAACCTAAAAATTTATGTAACATATAATATAATTAATTATTTCTTTCAAGAATTTTAAGAGCTGTTATCATTTCATTTATTTGACCATTCATGAAATGATCTAAATTATAGATTGATTTATTTATACGATGATCTGTTACTCTTCCTTGAGGATAATTATATGTTCTTATTTTTGCAGACCTATCACCTGTAGATATAAGATCTTTTCTTTCTTTAGAAAGTTTTTCATTTTTTTTATTTAATTCTGATTGATAAATTCTAGCACGTAAAACTTTAATTGCTTTTTCATAATTTTTATGTTGTGAACGTTCTTCTTGACATTCTGCTATTATACCAGTAGGTATATGAGTTAAACGTATTGCAGATTCTGTTTTATTAACATGTTGACCTCCTGCCCCACTTGCTCTAAAAGTATCTCTTTTTATATCTGATAAAATTAGATTGATATTTTTTTTAGAATCTTCTTCTGGAAAAATAGCTACTGTTATTGCAGATGTATGTAATCTACCTTGTGATTCAGTATATGGAACTCTCTGTACTCTATGTACACCTGATTCGAATTTTAATGTTCCATATACATTTTGACCTTGTATTTCTAATATTATTTCTTTATATCCTTTTATTGGACCATGCTGCATGTTTAATATTTCATAATTCCAACATAATTCTTTAAAATACATAGTATACATTCGAAATATATCTTCTACAAAAATACATGCTTCATCTCCTCCTGTTCCTGCCCTTAATTCCATTAGAGCATTTTTATTATTATTTTTATTTTCAAAAAAAATTTTAATTTTTTTTAATATTAATTTTAATTCTAATATTTGAGATTTTTTATCAATATTAGCTAATTCTAAAAATTCTTTATCGGAATCTAATTTTATTAAATTTTCTATTTCTTTTAAATTTTTTAGCTTTTTTTTATAATTATTATAATAATTAATTATTTTATTTATATTTTTATATTCTTTATATATTTTAATATAATTTTTATTATTATGTATAATATCAGGTTTTATTATTAAAGAATATAATTCAGAAAATCTTTTTTTTATAGATTCTATTTTTTTTAAAAAAAAATTATCAATTTTAATCATTTTGATGATGATAAGGATTTTTTATAAATAAAAGTTAATATTTCTTTTGTTTTAATTATGTATAATCTTAAATAAAAAAAAATTCACATTTAAATAATGTATTATATTTACATCCAAATGATATTATTATTAATTTTATATGAATTATATTTTTTTTATTAAAAAAAATAGAATCATTGTTCTTATAAAGAAAAGATTTTTTAGTTTTTTTAACTGAAAATATCAGTTTTTTTTTATAAACAAAAAAAGTTTTTTAATTTAAAATATAATTGGGTTTTTTATAAAAAAAATGATTATAATAAATTTATTAATCCAAATTATAAATTTGAAGGACTTGTAATTAGTGAAGGAGTTTTAGAAAAAATGCCTGAAAATTATGGATTTTTAAGATTTTCTTATTTTAATTATTTATCATCATCTGATGATATTTACGTATCACCATCTCAAATAAGACTTTTTAAATTGAAAACTGGTGATACTATCATAGGAGAAGTTCGTCCTACGAAAAAAGGAGAAAAATATTTTACTTTAATAAGAATTTTTAAAGTAAATGGACGTTTCCCTTCTTATTTAAAATTTAGAAAGTCTTTTGAAGATTTAACTCCATTATTTCCTAATAAAAAATTTAAAATTTCAGGTAAAAACAAAACTATTTCTACAAGAATTATAGATTTATTTGCTCCTATAGGAAAAGGACAAAGAGGAATTATAGTAGCACCTCCTAAAACTGGAAAAACAACTTTATTAAAAGAAATAGCCAATACAATAGCTTATAATCATCCAGAAGTATACTTATTAATACTTTTAATAGATGAAAGACCAGAAGAAGTTACAGATATGCAAAGAAACGTAAATGGTGAAGTAGTATCATCAACTTTTGATGAACCAGCAGAAAAACATGTAAAAGTGGCTAATCTCGTTTTACAAAAAGCAAAAAGAATGGTTGAATGTGGGCATGATGTAGTAATATTATTAGATTCTATAACACGTTTAGCTAGAGCATATAATACTGTTTCTCCTACATCTGGAAAAGTTTTATCAGGAGGAGTTGATTCTAACGCATTACATAAACCTAAAAGATTTTTTGGGGCAGCTAGAAATATTGAATATGGTGGGTCTCTATCTATAATTGCTACAGCAATTATAGAAACTGGATCAAAAATGGATGAAGTAATATTTGAAGAATTTAAAGGAACAGGTAATATGGAACTACAATTAGATAGAAAAATTGCTAATAAAAGAATCTATCCAGCTATAGACTTAATTGCTTCTAGTACAAGAAAAGAGGAATTATTATTAAATAAAAATACATTAAACCAAATTTTTCTTTTAAGAAAACGTTTTTCTGATATGACTCCTGTAGAAGCTATGGAATATATCAAATTTCGTATAATTAATACCAAAAATAACAAAGAATTTTTTCTTAATTTATAAATTTGTTATATTTAACAGATGGACGGATTAAAATACTAATACTTTTATTATAATTTTTATATTGTGTAATCCAATTTATTAATGTTAATAATTTATTTCTAAACCCTACAATTTTAATTAAATGTATAAACATCCATATAATCCATGCATAAAATCCACTTAATGGAAAATTGAAAAAATCACATACAGCTTTATTTCTACATATAATTGCCATAGAACCTTTATTTTTAAATTTGAAAGGTTTTATTTTTTTTTTAACCAAAAATCTATTAAAATTTAAGGCTAAATGAATTCCTTGTTGAATAGCAGGTAATGCAACCATAGGATGACCATTTGGATATTCTTCATCTCCTTTTATAATTGCAACATCTCCTATTGCAAATAAATTATAAATTCCTTGTACTTGATTATATACATCTACTATAAGACGATTATTTCCTAAAAATTTTTCTCCTAATCCCTTTATTAGAGCACCTTTAACACCTGCAGCCCAAATGACATTATATGATTTGAATTTGCCTTTTTTTGTGAAAATTTTTTTTCCATCAAAATCTATGACTGGATTATTTAACCAAACATTTACCCCCATTTTCTTAATATATTTTAAGGCTATGTTAGAAGAATATTTGGACATTCCATCTAATAATTTTTCAGTAGCTTGAATTAAATTAATTTTAATTTTAGACAAATCTAATTCTGGATAATCTCTCGGTAAGATGTAATGTTTTAATTCTGCTAATGATCCTGCTAACTCAACTCCTGTTGGACCTCCACCAACAATAACAAAATTTATTTTTTTTTTTATGGATAAAGCATCTTCAAAATTATGTAATATACAATTACGTAAATTTAAAGCTTCTCCAATATTTTTCATAGGAAATGAATATTTTTCAATTTTTTTTTTACCAAAAAAATTTGTTTTAGATCCAGTAGCTATAATTAAATAATCATAATATAATTCCCCCATATTGGAATAAAGAATTTTATTTATTTTATTAATAAAATAGACTTTAGCTAAACGTAAAAAAAAATTATCATATTTATTTATAATAGTTCTTATTGATTTTGCTATGGCATCCGGTTCCAGCCCAAATGTAGCTACTTGATATAAAAGAGGTTGAAATGTATGATAATTATTTTTATCTATTAAAACAATTTGAAATAATTTTTTATTAAGTTTAATGGCTACTTGTAAACCCCCAAATCCGGATCCAATAATGACGACTCTGGTTAAATTAGTATGGGGAATATTCATATAGAAAATTTTTCTTTTTTTCTAATTATTTCTGGATTAGAAACATAAATTATTTTTAATTTTTTATTATATTCTAATTTTTTAAATTCTATTAAATTTATTTTATTTTTTATTAACTTTAAAGTTTTAAAAAAACGAATAGGAGCAAAAGCTCCTATAATTATCTTATTAAATTTAACTATAACTCCTTTTTTTAAAATTTTTATAATTTTTCCAGTCTTGATACTACCTAGAGTCGATTCTTTTTTAATTTTTTCCCAAGGATTTTGTATTAATTGTTTACAACCTAAATTAAGTCTACGTGTAATTACATCTAAACCTAACACAATTACTTTAACTAAATCTCCTTTTTTATATATCTCCGAAGACTTTTTTAGTTTTTTTATCCATGATATATCAGAAGTGTATAATAACCCTTCTATTCCTGCTTCTAATTCTAAACGAACGCCAATTTTGTTAAATCTTTTAACAGTACCAATATGGATTGATCCTAATTTATATTTGTTTTCTATATTTTCCCATGGATCATGTGTAAGTCTTTTCATACTTAAAGACATTTTTTTTTCTGAATTAGAGTAATTTAATATTAATACTTTTATTTTATCTCCAATTTTTACAAAATCTTGTGCTGATCTTAATTGTTGAGCCCAAGACATTTCAGATACATGTACTAATCCTTCTACACCTGGAAAAATCTCAACAAAAGCTCCATAATCTGTAATAACCGTTACTGTTCCTTTAACTATTTCACCTGTTTTTATTTTTTTTTCTAAAGAATTCCAAGGATGAGACTGTAATTGTTTTAACCCAAGTTGAAGTCTATTTTTTGTATTATCAATTGATAAAATTACAAAATTCATTATTTGACCAATTTCTAATTTTTCTGAAGGATGTTCTATTCTTTCCCAACTTATATCTGTAATATGACATAATCCATCTATTCCACCACCTACATCTATAAAACTACCATAATGGGTTAAATTTTTTACTATTCCTCTTAAAACTTGACCTTTTTCTAATATAGAAATTAATTTTTTTTTACTTTTTTCAAGTTTTTTTTCTATTAAAATTTTATGTGAAACAACCACATTTTTAGTTTTATTATTTATTTTTACGACTTTTCCTTCAATTATTTTTCCTACAAAAAAATCAAAATCTTTTACAGGTTTTATATCTATTTGTGATCCTGGTAAAAAACATTCAATTCCAAATAAAATTACTATTAAACCTCCTTTTGTACGAGCTATAACAAAAAATATTATTTTTTCATTTTTAATAAATGATTTCTGTATACTTTCCCAGTAGATTATTTTTTTTGCTTTATTATAAGAAATTATACATTGTCCTTTATAATCAATTTTTTCTACAATTACTTCAATTATATCATTAACTTTAGTTTTTTTTTTATATTCACGAAATTCATTTAATAATATTATTCCTTCAGCTTTAAATCCAATATCTATAACAACATTTCTATCAATTATTTTAATAATTTTTCCATTATATACATAATATTCATTTATTCTTGTAATAGTATCATTATAAAATTTTTCAATTTTTTGTCTTTCTTTTTGTTCTTTTTTAGTTAAACCAAGTTCATAAGATTTCCAATCAAAAATTGATAATTTTTCATTTTTATTTAAATTTTTTATATCTTCTAATAAAAAAAAAATTTGTTTTTTTGTCTTATAAGACATATATATTATAATTTATTAATAAAGTTAATATAATTAACATTTTTTAATGTTATCGTTCCGTAATTAAAATATTTAAACTATTATCATACTCTACTTTAGCTACATATGTTATTTTATCATAATATTTTAACTTTATTCGGCCTCTTAGAAAAAATTTTGATACTGGAATACGAAAAGTTAACCCATATTTATTAATTATAATTATATCATTTTTATTAATTACATTTTTAATAGCAACTAAAAATACAGTTTTATGAGTTACATTAATTTTTTTAAGACCTTTACAAATACTTTTATATCGTAAATTTGATATTTTTACAAATACTTTTTCAGACACTCCTAATATATATATTTTTTTTAAATCATTAAGACAAATTATGTCTATGATTTTATCATCATTTTTTGATAAAGTTACACTTTTTGACTTTAATGGAATATTTGTAATTGTTGATTCATCAAATTTAATTATTTTTCCACTTTTGGAAGCAATTAATATTTCACTAGTTAATTTAGCATCAATAAGATAATCTTTGTTTATAATTTTAATTAATTTTTTTTTTTTTTTGTAATATTGTATAAGTGTTTGTTTTTTTATTATACCATTTTTTGTAATCAAAATAACAGAATTCTTATTAAGATATTTTTTATCCTTATTTTTTTCAATTAAAATTGAAGAACATATTTTTTCTTTTTTATTTATCTTAAGAAGATTTTGTATAGCTTGACCTTTTGATTTTTTTAATACTTCTGGTATTTTAAAGACTTTTAACAAAAAGTATTTTCCATTTTCAGAAAAAAAAAGTATATCTTGATAATTTTTTGCAATTATAATTTTTTCTAAATTATTTTTTTTACATTTATAAGTAAATAAATTTTCAATTCCTCCTATATTTTTAATTTTATATTTATTTAAATTATTTTTTTTAATATATCCAGTCTTTGTTATTGTAATAACAAATTTATTGTTATATACTTCATTTTCTAAACCTAAATAATTTATTTCTGTACGTCTTAAATCTCCATATTTTTTTTTTACTATATTTAATTCTTTTTTTATTATTTTCTTTTGTAATAATTTATTAGATATAATTTTTTTAAAAAAAGAAATTTTTTTTCTTATATGTATATATTCTTCTTTTATTTTTTTATTTTCTAATTTAGTAAGAGAATTTAACTTTAATTCTAAAATTGATTGAACTTGTATTTCGGATAAATTATATTTAATTAAAATTTTTTTTTTGGCATCATTTCTATCTTTAGAAGATTTAATTAATTCAATTACAGTTTCTAAATTTTTTAAAACTATATAAAAACCTTCTATTATATGAGCTCTATTTTTAGCTTTATTTAAATCATATTTTGTTCTACGAATAATTACATCATGTCTATGATTTACAAAATGTTTTATTAAATCTTTTAAATTAAGTATAGTTGGTTTTCCATTAACTAATGCTAGATTATTAACATTAAATGAAGTTTCTAAAGAAGTTTCTTTAAAAAGATTCTTTAATAATCTTTGTTTATCAACATTTTGTTTTATATTATAAACAATTCTCATTCCATTTCTATCAGATTCATCTCTAATATGAGAAAGTCCTTCTAATTTTCCTTCTTTAACTAATTTTAATGTTTTATTTATTAATTCTTCTTTATTTATTTTATAAGGAATTTCATCAACAATAAGACAAATACGGTTATTTTTTTCTTCAAAATGAACTTTTGATCTTAAAAAGATTTTTCCTCGTCCTGTTAAAAAATACTTTTTTACACCTTCATATCCATATATAATTCCACCTGTTGGAAAATCAGGAGCTTTTATATACTTCATAAGTTCTTCTATAGAAATTTTTTGTTTATCTATATAAGAACAAATAGCTTCTATAGATTCAACAATATTATGAGGAGGCATATTAGTGGCCATTCCAACAGCTATACCTGAAGATCCATTAATTAATAAATTAGGTATACATGTTGGTAGAACTAACGGTTCTTTACAAGAATCATCAAAATTAAGTTTCATATCTACTGTTTCTTTTTCAATATCCAGTAACATATCTTCAGATATGTTTTTAAGTTTAATTTCAGTATATCTCATAGCGGCAGGAGGATCCTTATCTATAGAACCAAAATTACCTTGACCATCTATTAAAATATAACGTAAAGACCAACTTTGGGCCATACGTACTATAGCATCATATACTGAACTATCCCCATGAGGATGATATTTTCCTAAAACATTTCCCACAATACGAGCAGATTTTCTATAATTTTTACTAAAACGCGCTCCTTGTTCATACATACCATATAAAACACGTCTATGTACAGGTTTTAATCCATCTCTTACATCAGGTAGAGCTCTTGAAACAATAACAGACATCGAATAATCTATATATGAAGATTTCATTTCATCCTCAATATTTATTGTAATAATTTTTTCTTTTTCTTTCATTTTTTTTTAAATTAAATTAATTATTTTACTATTTTTTATACTGTTTTTTATTAATTCATTATCTACTTCAATATTAGATAAACAATATCCTAATTTTTTAATTAAAGAAAATTTAATTTTTTTATTTTCATTTTTTTTATCATGTTTAATAAAATATATTATTTTTTCTATATCTTTATTATATATTTCTATTTTAGAATAGATTTTTGATAAAACATTATATATTTCTTTAAATTCTTTTTTTTTTATCATATTCATTTTATATGAAATCCAAGATTCACATATCATACCTATAGCTATACTATGTCCATGGGAAATTTTTTTTTTTAAATTAAAAATAAAATAACTTTCTATTGCATGTCCAATAGTATGACCAAAATTTAAAATTTTTCTTAATCCTTTTTCTATAGGATCTTTATCTATTATAGAATTTTTTATTTTTATAGATTGATATATAATATTATTATCATATTTTATTTTTTTTTTAAAAAAAATACTTTTTTTTAAAAAATTCCATAAATTAATATCTGATATTAATCCATATTTTATTATTTCTGATAAACCTGATTTCATTTCAGGAAATGATAATGTTTTTAACAAATTATTATCAATAATAATTTGTTTAGGAAAATTAAATAATCCAATTTCATTTTTTAATGAAAAAAAATTAATACCTGTTTTTCCACCTATAGAAGCATCTATCATACTAAGAAGAGTAGTAGGGATATTAATAAAATTTATTCCTCTTTTAAAGACTGAACAAGCAAATGCTCCCATATCTGTTATTACTCCTCCTCCTAAATTTAGAAATAGACTATTTCTATCTGCATTCATTTTTATTAATTTTTTCCAAATAATTTGACAAGTTTCAATATTTTTTTTTTTCTCTCCTGAGGAGATTTTTATAATTTTTTTTTTTTTAAAAAAATCTGTTTTATATAAAAAATAATGTAAACAATATTTTTTTGTTAAAGAATCTACTAAAATAATTTTTATTGATTTTTTTTTTTTTTTTAATTTTTTATAAAATTTATCACCAAAATATATCCCATAATATGGGTTTTTTAATATTTTCATATATATAATTTAAATTATAAAACATATATTATCTTATTTTAGCTTTTATTTTTTTTTTAAATTCTGTTTTTAGGTTATGAATAAGATTTTCAATCTTATAAGTTTTTTTTTTAAAATAAAAACTTAGAGTATAAGATTTTTTACCAAAAGGTAAATTTGTAGATTTATATTCATCTAATAAAACAATTTTTTTTAAATTTTCTTTTTCTAAAGAAAAAGAAATATTTTTTATTTCTTCAAAAGAAATATTTTTATCTATAAGTAAAGAGATATCTCTTATATCTCTATTAAAATTATCTTTTTTTTTATATATTTTTTTATAATAATAATTATTATTAATAATAATATTAATTATATCCCAATTTATATCTGCATATAAAATTTTTTTATAAATTTCAAATTCTATTAAAATTTTGTTTTTAACATATCCAATAACACAAAAAATTTTTTTTTTATAAAAAAATGATAATCCATTTTCTAAAAAATTATTTTTATAAAAATTTTGATGATAAATAATCATTCCACATCTTCTTATTATTTGTTCTATAATTCCTTTAAATTTAAAAAATAAATTATAATTATCATCTTTTTTTTTTTCATCATAAAAAATTAAACCAAGAGTATTATTTTCTATAATATTTTTTTTTAAAAAAAGATATTTTTTCCCCCATTCAAATAATTTTATTTTGTTTTTATTTCTATTTAAATTATAGGAAATATTTTCAAGTAAACCAAATAAAAGACTAAACCTTAAAATAGATAAATTTTGATTATAAGAATTTAATATATTTATTTTCTTATATCTATTATTAGAATAATATTTTCTATATCTTTTTTTATTTAAAGAAATATTTAAAGTTTCATAAAATCCATGTGAATTTAATTGATTAGAAATAATATTTTCTATTTTTAGATTATTATTTATAATATAATTTTGATTTATTTTTTTTTTTTTTATAAAATTATTATATCCATATATTCTTAATATTTCTTCAATAACATCAATTTCCCTAGTTATATCTTTTCTATAAAACGGTATTTTAATTTTTAACCCATTTAAATTTTCAAATAAAATATATATTTCTAAAAGAAATAAAATTTTTTTTATTTTTTTTATATTTATATTATAACCAATAATATATTTTATTATTTTATAACGTAAAAATATTTCTATATTATTTTTTTTTTGGGGGGATAAATCTATAACATCTGATGTTATTTTCCCCCCAGATATTTTTTTTATTAATAATGCAGCTCTTTTTAAAGCATAAATAATAAAATTAGTATCTATTCCTCTTTCAAATCTTATAGATGAATCATTTTTTATATGATATTTTTTTGCAGTTTTATATATATATTCTGATGAATAATCTGCACTTTCAATAAAAATATTTTTTGTCTTATTATTCACAATAAAATATTTATTCATTAATAGTCCTGCTAAGGAAATAGTATTTTTATTATTTAATAAAATCAAATTTTTTTCAGATAAAATTTTTTTTTTATCTATTTTAATTTTTTTTTTAAATTTTTCTATTTTTAGAGAAAAATTTATTATTTTATCTAAATCAAATATTTTTATAGGTTGACCTAATTCAGACATTATAAAATGTTCTATATCTAATAGATTATTTATAGAGTTATAACCTCTATTAGATAAATAATTTTTTAACCATTTAGGTGAATCAAAAACATTAATATTACATATAGTCGTATATGTATATCTTAGACATTTTTTATAATTTTTAATAAAAAAATTAATATTTTTTATATCAAAATCTTTCTTAAAAAGAAAAACAGATGGTAATTTTCTCATTTTAGATTTAAATCCTCTAAATTTTAAAGCAATATTTAAATCTCTAGCTATTCCATAATGACTAATAATATCTCCCCTATTAGGGGGGAGATTTAATTCTATTAAATAATCTTTTTTGAAAGAAAAAAAATTTTCAACATTAATCCCTATATCAGTTAAAATATTACAAATATTTTCAATTTCCACTTCAGTAGAAATATATTGTTTTAAACAATTATAAGATATTTTCATTTTATTTTTATTTAATAAAAATAGGCATTATTAATATTAATATTTCTTCTTTTTTAGATAAATTAATAATAGGTGTCAATCTACAAGAAGTGTTATTATTGAACATTTCCAATTTTATATCATCACAATTAATATTTGATAATATTTCTATTAAATATTTTGAATTAAATCCTATTTCTATAGGATCTCCTTCATAATGACAAAATAAATATTCAAATGCTTTATTATTAGAATTTATATCCCATGATGAAATTTTAGATTTACTTTTAGAAAAATTTAAAATAATTTGATATGTTAATAAATTTGAAAATAATATAACACGTTTAATAGAATTAAGAAAATAATTTTTATTTATAATTAATATTTTATTATATTTATTATTAATAATAGATAAATAATTTGGATAATTTCCATTTATAAGAGTACATATAAGTTTTTTATTTTGAAATAAAAAAGATGTATTATATTTATTATATTCTATTAAAACAGATTTATCTGTATAATTTAAATTATTCTTTAATAAATTTAATGGTTTTTTAGGAATAATAAAAAAAATTTTTTTTTTAGAAAAAATTTCTTTTATAGAATATTTTACTAATAAATTAGTATCTGTTGATATAAAACTTGAAATATTATAATTTATTTCAAAATATACACCATTTATAACTGGACGTATATCATCATTTCCTACTGCAAATAAAGTATAATTTATTATTTTTAATAATTTTTTTTCCGATATAAAAAAAGAATCTGTCTTTTCTAATTTAGAATATTTTGGATATTCTTCTGAAGAAGATATAGATATATTATATTCCCCGTTTTGAGATATTATTTTTAATTTATTATCAATTTCTTTAATAAAAGTTAAAGGTTGTTCAGGAATTTTTTTTAAAATTTCTATTAAAATTTTATAAGGAATTGCAGCACTGCCAAAATTAATTGAATTAATTTTTATTTGAGTTATCATCGTTATTTCTAAATCAGAAACGGTTATATTTAATAAATTTTTTTTTTTAATTTTAAAAAGAAAAGTTTCTAAAATAGGTGATTTGTTATTAATGTTTATAACATTATAAATAGATTTTAATGATTTTAAAAGATCATTACTAGAGGATATAAATTTCATTTTTTTTAAAAAAATTAAGTTTTATATAAATAAATATTTTTTTTTTTTTTTAAAAAAAAAATATTTTTAATACAATCTAATTGTTTTTTTTTTTCTTTTTTTATTATATTTAATGTAGCCTTTTTTAAAAATTTATTATGAGAAATTTTATTATTTATTTTTAATAAAAAAATTTTATAAAAAAAAATTTTTTTTTTTACTTCTTCTAAAGAAGAATTCTTTAATTTTTTTTTTAAAAAAAACTCTTTCATTTCAAATATAAAAGAAAAATATTTTTTAGGTTTTTTTTTAAAAAATTGTATATAGCTTATATTTCCTAATTTTAAAATTAAAGAATAATATAAAAAGTCTTTATTTTCAGATAAAACTATTAAAATTAAGTTTTTTTTATTATAAATATTATTAATTACACGCAATTTACGTAAAAATCTTATAAAAAAAAGAGATTTTTTAAATTTTTTAATAAAAAAATTATTATAAATATAATGTTTTGGCCAGTTGGTAATAATTAAATCCTTTTCATTTTTTTTAAAAAATTGCCATATATATTCTGTTATAAAAGGCATATAAGGATGAAATAATTTTAATATTTTTTTAAAAAAAAAAATAGTTTTATTTATTATTTTTTTATTTAAAATTTTTGAGTTATATTTTATTAATTCTAAATAATATGAACAAAAATCATTCCAAAATAATTTATATATTATTAAAAATGATTCAGAAATTCTATAATTTTTTATAGAAAATTCTATTTTAGATAAAGATTTATTAATTTTATTATCAAACCATTTTATGGTTAATTCATCAGAATATTTCATTTTTAAAACATTTTCTGATTTTATACTATTTATTAATAGAAATGCATTCCAAATTTTATTAGCTAAATTACGTCCTTTTAAACAAAAATTGTTATCAAATATTAAATCTATTCCTACATTAGAACTTAATAAAATACCAACACGAACAGCATCAGCTCCATATTTATATATTAAATCAATAGGATCCGGTGAATTACCTAAAGATTTAGACATTTTTTTTTTTTTTTTATCTTTAACAATTCCAGTAAAATATATATTTTTAAAAGGTTCAGTTTCCATTATATAATGTCCTAACATTATCATACGAATGACCCAAAAAAATAAAATATCAGGAGCAGTAATTAAATCTTGAGTAGGATAATAATATTTAATTTCATTATTATTAGGATACCTAATTCCATCAAATACAGATATTGGCCATAACCAAGAGGAAAACCAAGTATCTAAAACATCCTTTTCTTGTCTAAGATTTTTATAAGATAAAATCTTATTGTTACTTTTTATACGTGCTTCTTTTAAAGCTTCTTCAATTGTTTCAGATACAACAAAATCTTCATTATTCTCATTATAATAATAAACAGGTAACCTATGTCCCCACCAAAGTTGACGTGATATATTCCAATCATGAATATTAGAAAGCCAATGATTAAAAATATTTTTTATATTCTTTGGATAAAGATTAATATTTTTATTATTTATATAAAATAAAGTGGGAGTAATAAAATCTTTAATTTTTACAAACCATTGTAATGATAATTTTGGTTCAATAATAGATTTTGTACGTTCAGATATACCTATATTATATATATATTTATCAATTTTTAATATTTTTTTTTCTTTTTTAAGTAATTCAATAATTTCTTTTCTAGCTTTAAATCTATCTTTTCCACAAAAATTTAATCCATTATGATTTATAACAGCTCTATCATCAAAAATATTAATAACTGATATTTTATGCCTATCTGCAATTAATTTATCATTTAAATCATGAGCAGGAGTTATTTTTAAACATCCTGTCCCAAAATTCATATCAACGTAATCATCTTCAATAATAGGAATTAATTTTGAACATAAAGGATTTATAACTTTTTTTTTTTTTATATTAAAATATCTTTTATCTTTTGGATTTATGCAAATTGCCGTATCTGCTAGTATAGTTTCTGGCCTTGTAGTAGCTACTGTTAAAAATTTTTTTTCTCCTTCAATTTTATATTTTATATAATATAATTTTCCATTATATTTTTTATAAATTATTTCTTCATTTGATATTGTAGTTCCAGCATCTGGATCCCAATTAACAAGACTATAATTTCTATATATTTTTCCTTCTTTATAAAGTTTAACAAAAATTTTTGTTACAGATTCATTAATGATACTATCCATTGAAAATTTTTTTCTATTCCAATCACAAGAACATCCTAATTTTTTTATTTGATTAATAATAATTTTTTCATATTTATTTTTCCATTTCCATCCATAATTTAAAAATTTTTTTTTACCTATTTTTTCTTTAAAAATATTTTTTTTTTTTAAATGAGAAACTATTTTTGCTTCAGTAGCAATAGAAGCATGATCTGTACCTGGAACCCAACATGCATTGTATCCTTTCATTCTAGCATAACGTATTAAAATATCTTGTATTGTATTATTAAGAATATGCCCCATATGTAATATACCAGTAATATTAGGTGGAGGCATTATTATAGTATATGATTTTTTTTTTTCTGTAAAAGATGAAAAATAATTTTTATAAATCCAATATTTATAAATTTTATTTTCTATTTTTTTATGATCATATACTTTTTTAAAATTCATATATGAAATAAATATTATTATAATAATATAAATAAAACTTTACAATAAAAAAATTATGTCTAATATAAGTATACCATATGGTACTAGAGATTTTTCTACTAATGAAATTAGAAAAAGAAATTATATCATATATATTATAAAAAAAAATTTTGAATTATTTGGTTTTTCTCCAATAGAAACAACTTCTATTGAAAATATATCTATTCTTAAAAGAAAGTATGGAGAAGAAGGAGAAAAATTGATTTTTAAAATTATTAATTCAGGAATAATTTTAAATTATTCTTTATTATCGAATAAAAAAAAAATTTTTAAAAAAGCTTTAAGATATGATTTAACAGTTCCTTTGGCTAGATATGTGGTAATGAATAAAAATAAAATTTTATTTCCTTTTAAAAGATATCAAATACAACCTGTTTGGCGGGCAGAAAAACCACAAAAAGGAAGATTTAGGGAATTTTATCAATGTGATGTAGATTCAATCGGATCCAAATCAATTTGGCAAGAAATAGAACTTATCTTACTTTATGATAAAATTTTTTATGAATTAAATTTACCTGTTATAATTAAATTTAATCATATAGAAATTCTTAAACAATTATCATATTTTTTAGGTATAAATAAAAAATTTATAGAATTTACTAAAATTTTAGATAAATGGGAAAAAATAGGATCAAAAAAAATTTTTAAAAAATTAATTAAAATAGGAATTTCTAAATATTTACTTAAAAAAATTTTTTGGATTTTTAAAGAAGAAAAAAATATATTAAAAATATATCATTTTTTTTTACCATTAAAAAAATGTTTTCATTTTATAAATGAAATTAAATTTATATTTAAAATAATAAAAAATTTTAAATTAAAATCATCGAAATTAATTTTTAAAACTAATTTAGCACGTGGATTAAATTATTATACAGGAATAATATTTGAAGTTTTAACAGAAAATAATATATTATCTCTCTCTGGAGGAGGTAGATACGATAATTTAACAAAAATTTTTGGATTAAAAAAAAAATTATCTGGTATTGGAATATCTTTTGGATTAGATAGAATTTATATTTCTATGTTAGAAATGAATTTATTTAATAAATTTTTGTTTAAATATTTAGACGTAATTTTTATTAATTTTGGTTATAATGAATCTATTTATTCTTATAAATTAATACTTGAATTAAGAAAAAATGGAATCTCTTCAGAATTATATCCAGATAATATAAAAATAAAAAAACAATTAAAATATGCTAATAAAAAAAAAATTACTTTTGTATTTTTAATAGGTAAAAAAGAAATAAAAAAAAATAAAATAAAAGTAAAAAATTTAAAATTTAGTATTGAAAAAGAATATTCTTATATCGACGAATTTATAGATTTTTTTTATAATAAATATATATAATAATATTAATTATATTAGAAATTAAATAATATAAATAAAGACCAGAAGAATAATTATTAATAAATAATAAAATTATTATAGACATAATATAAATTGAATTATTATTTGTTTGATATTTACTATTATTAATTTTTCTCAAAATTAATAATGATATTGAATATAATATAGTCAATAAACTTATATGATTTCCATATATTGGAATCTTAAATTTGAAATTTAAAATAGAATCATAATATGTTAAATTATCAATCCATAAAAAACTTTTACCTCTTAAATTTATTAATGTTGGAAAAAAATGAAATAATGAATAAAATATAGGTATTTGTATTATAGCATATAATATACTATTCATTAAAATTTTTTTATCTAATTTAATTAGAGATTGTTTATTTGTCAATTTATAATGATTGATATCATCAAATGATGTACGAAACATTTCAATTATTGAATTCAATTTATATTGATTATAAGTAATTGGAAGAATTATTAATTTTACAATAATGGTCATTAAAATGATTATTAATCCATAATTCAAATTAGTTTTTTCTAAAATAGAAAATAGATAGAAAAAAACATACCTATTTATATATTTTCCAACTACACCTCCAAATTGAATTAGATTTTCAAAACCATATTTATTTTTTTTAAGTATATTATAATCTAATGGACCAAAATACCATTTATTTGATAAATTCAATTCTTTATTATTTTTATTTATTATTTTAATTTTTAAATTAGATCTTTTATTTATTGAATTCAAATTTTCATTTTTTAAAAAAAAAATTATTTTTTTGTCTTTTAAGGGTTTTTTAAACAATAAAATTGATACAAAAAATTGTTGTTTATTAGCAATCCAATATAGATTTTTAGCTTTCTTATGAAGAGATTTTTTTGGATTTAAAAAATTTATTTTTTTTTTAAATTTATTAATACTATAAAAAATTTGATTATAATTATTTTCTATTTTGGGGTCTTTTTCAAGCCTTAATAATTTTTGATTCCATTCTAAATTAGTTGATAACAAATCAGAGAATCCTTTAGTTCTGATATAAAAATCTATATTATAATTATTATTTTTATAAATAACATATACATAAGAAATATATACATTATTATCTAATTTAGCCTGCATATTAATAGTATATTTAAATTCATCTTCTTTTATTTTAGGAATAAATTCTACTTCATAAGTATTGAATTTTTTACAAGATTTATTGGTAAATTCTAAACCAAATAAAGAGCTATTATCTTTAATAAGATAGAGATTTTCATCATTATTATGATAATTTTTATATTTTTTTAAAAAAAGATTTTTAATATTACCACCTATCGTAGATATACTTAATTTTAGTACATTATTTTCTATTATTACTTCTTTATCTTTATTTTTTTTTTTTTTAAAATACTCATTTTTAATTAATTTATTTGTAAGAAATACATTTTCAAAATTTTCTAATTTTGATTTTTTTTTAAAAAAAAAAGATATTATTATAAATAATATTAAAATATTAATTAAAAATTTATTAAATTTAGTTTCCATAACTATTTCTATATTAGATAATATTATATAATATATACAATACATTAATTTTATTATAGATATTTCACCCAATATTGGGTGAAATATCTATAATTAATTTTAAAATATAAATTATGCATATAAAAACCCATGCTTTTTTAGCATAATTGTATATTAAATTATTTTTAATGTTGGTATTGTAACTGCTTTAAATACATATATTAGGATATAATTAAATAAATTTTATTTTAAAAAAATATATTAAATTTTTTTTTAAAAGTAATTTTACTTCATACATATATATTATATATCTTGTTTCTACATTTATTGATGTAACACCTTTATTTTTAATTCCACATGGAATAATATTATTAAAATAACTTAAATCTGTATTTACATTTAACGCTAAACCATGCATTGTAACAAATCTACTTATTCTAATTCCAATTGCACATATTTTATTTTTATTATTTACCCATACCCCTGTTTTATTAGATATTCTATATCCTTTAATACCATAATTATATATAAGCTTTATTATAACCTCTTCAAGAAAACGTAAATATTTATATATATCTAAGTCAAAATTAGTAAGATCAAATATCGGATAACAAACTAATTGACCAGGACCATGATAAGTAATATCTCCTCCTCTATCAATTTTTAAAATTGATTTTTTTTTTTTATTAAATAATAAATTTTTATATGATCCTCTTTTACCTAAAGTATAAACATGGTTGTGTTCTACAAATAATAAATAATTAGGTACAATTTTTATTTTGTTTTTATTTAATCTATTATATAATTTAATATTAATTATATTATTAAATAATTGTGTTTGATAAACCCAAGTTTCTTTAAATTTTTTTTTCTTAAAGTCTTCAAAAAAAACTTTTGTTTTATTAAACAT